>NZ_BAAASD010000027.1:0-122270 GCF_039532705.1 Streptomyces sparsogenes subsp. cuspidosporus
CATAGTGTTTCGGTGGTCATTGCGTTAGGGAAACGCCCGGTTACATTCCGAACCCGGAAGCTAAGCCTTTCAGCGCCGATGGTACTGCAGGGGGGACCCTGTGGGAGAGTAGGACGCCGCCGAACAAATTTTGATCAAAGCCCGGTCGGGAGCTTAGGCTCCCGGCCGGGCTTTTTCTTTTTGTCCATCGCCGGCTGAGTAGTCTGAGCGGCATGCGCTATGACCTGGTCATCTTCGACAACGACGGCGTGCTCGTCGACAGCGAGCCGATATCGAACCGGCTGCTCGCCGCCTATCTCACGGAGTTGGGTCACCCCACCACCTACGAGGACTCCATCCGCGACTACATGGGCTCGGCCATGCACCGCATCCATGAGCTGGTCCTCGAGCGCACCGGGCGCCGTCTGCCGGCCGACTTCGACGCGACGTTCCACAGCCGGGTGTTCGACGCCTTCCGCCGTGAGCTCCAGCCCGTGACCGGTGCCGCGGAGGTCCTGGAGAAGCTGCGGGCGGACGGCGTTCCGTACTGTGTCGCGTCCTCCGGGAGCCATGAGCGCATTCGTGTCGCGCTGCGGAAGACCGGGCTGTACGGACTCTTCGGCGAAGAGCGCGTCTTCAGCTCGGAGGACGTGGGGAGGGGCAAGCCCGCGCCGGATCTGTTTCTGCACGCCGCCCGGACGATGGGGGTGCCGCCGCAGCGGTGCGCGGTCGTCGAGGACAGCCCGCTCGGAGTACAGGCCGCCATCGCAGCCGGGATGGATGTATACGGCTATACGGCGATGACGCCGGCCGCCAAGCTCGCCCAGGCCCGCGCCCGTTTCTCGGACATGGCGGAACTCCCGCAACTGCTCGCCTAACGAGGCGGGGGCCCGTACGCTCCTCGGCCATGACAGATACGCGCCCGACCGCGCGGCTGCGGCACGGACGGGCCTCGCTGGCCGTCAGTTTCTTCGTCCAGGGCGCGGTCTTCGCCCTGCTGGTGACCCGAATACCCGCGCTGCAGGACCGGTACGGGGTGTCGGACGCGCTGCTGCCCGCGTTCCTCGCGGCGGTCCCGGTCCTCGCGGGGGTGGGGAGCGTCGGGACCGAGCAGCTGGTCAAGCGGGTGCGGCCGGGCCTGGTGCTCCGCTGGATCCAGCCGGTGGTCTCCGTCGCGCTGCTGGCGGCCGGGTCGGGCACGGCGCTGTGGCAGCTGGCCCTCGCCCTCGCGGTCTTCGGGCTCTCCGTCGGCGCACTCGACGCGTCGATGAACATGCTCGGCGTCACCCTCCAGCACGCGTACGGGCGGAGCATCATGCTCGGCTTCCACGCCGCGTACAGCCTGGGCGGGATCGCCGGAGCGTCGCTGGCCTGGGCGGGCGCGCACTGGGATGTGCCCCTGCACGTGCTGTACGCGCCCCTCGTCGCGACGCTGGTGCCGGTCGCGCTGTTCGCCAGCCGCTGGTACGCCGACCAGGGCACCGAGAACAACGGCGGGGAGGGCGAGCGGGAGGGCCGCGGGGGTCCCGCGGCCGGCGCGGCGTCGTCCGCCGCCGTCGGTATGAAGCTGCTGCTGCCCCTCTGTCTCGTGATGTCCTTCGCCTATATCGGTGACTCGACGGTCTCCAACTGGAGCGCGAAGTATCTGGAGGACGTGCTGCACAGCTCGGAGCAGCTCGCCACCGTCCCGTACAACGTCTATATGGTCACCGCGCTGGTCGGACGCACCTTCGGCGACTTCGGGGTGCGCCGCTACGGGGCGGTCGCCGTGGTCCGGGCCGGGACGCTGCTCGCCGCCTGTGGGTTCGCGGTGGTCGCGGCGGCGCCCGGGGCCTGGGCAGGGATGCTCGGGTTCACGCTGGTGGGCCTGGGGCTGTGTGTGCTGGTGCCGCAGACCTTCGCGGCCGCCGGGCGGCTGTTCCCGGGGGCGTCCGACGCCGCCGTCGCGCGCCTCAACATCTTCAATTACGTGGGTTTTCTGGTCGGCTCCCCGCTCGTCGGCGCACTGGGCGGCGCGTGGAACTACCGGGGGGCGATGCTGGTGCCGATGGCGCTGGTGCTCGCGACCCTGTGGTACGCGAGGTCGTTCGCGCCCGCTTCTGCCCGATACGGTGACGGACATGAGCGGCCGCGCACAGTTGATGTGGGATGAGGACCTGACGGGGTACGACTTCGGCACCGGGCACCCGATGGATCCGGTCCGTCTGGCGTTGACCATGCGTCTGGTGGAGGCGTTCGGGCTCGATCGCGCCATGGAGGTGGTGGCCGCCAAGCCGGCCGGGGAGTCCACGCTGCGGCTGGTCCACCGCCAGGACTACATCGAGGCGGTGCGGCGGGCGTCGGCCGATCCGCACGCGGCGGACGGCTCGTACGGCCTGGGCACGGTGGACGATCCGGCCTTCGCGGGGATGCACGAGGCCTCGGCGCTGATCGCCGGCCAGTCGGTCGGCGCGGCGGAGGCCGTGTGGCGCGGTACGGCGCTGCACGCCGTGAACTTCTCCGGCGGGCTGCACCACGCGATGCCGGGCGGGGCCTCCGGGTTCTGCGTGTACAACGACGCGGCGCTGGCGATCGCGCGGCTGCTGGAGATGGGCGCCGAGCGGGTCGCGTACGTGGATGTCGACGTGCACCACGGGGACGGGGTGCAGGCGGCCTTCTGGGACGATCCGCGTGTGCTCACCATCTCGCTCCACGAGCACCCCAGGACCCTGTTCCCGCAGACCGGATGGGCGGAGGAGACGGGCGGGGACCGGGCGCCCGGCGGCGCGGTGAACGTGGCGCTGCCGGCCGGGACCGCGGACGCGGGGTGGCTGCGCGCGTTTCACGCGGTGGTGCCGGAGCTGCTGGCGGCGTTCCGGCCGCAGGTGCTGGTGACGCAGCACGGGGCGGACACCCATGTCGAGGACCCGCTGGCGCACCTGGCGGTGACGGTGGACGCGCAGCGCGCGGTCGCCGAGAGCTGTCATGAGCTGGCGCACGAGCACGCGGACGGGCGGTGGATCGCGCTGGGCGGCGGTGGGTACGCGGTCGTGGACGTGGTGCCGCGGACCTGGACGCATCTGGTGGCGATCGCGGCCGGGCGGCCGGTGGAACCCGAGGCCGAGGTGCCGGAGGAGTGGCGGCACGAGGTCTACCGGCGCACGCGGCAGTCGGCCCCGCGCCGGATGACGGACGGGCGGCGGCCGCAGTGGCGGGACTTCGCGGAGTGGGGGTACGACCCGGGAGACCGGCTGGACCAGGCGATCCTGGCGACCCGCCGGGCGGTCTTCCCGCACCACGGGCTGCTGCCGTAGGGCGGGCGCGGCTCTCGTAGGGCGAGCGCCGGCTGTGGGCGCCGACCCCGGGCGGCCGCTGCCGTCGTCGGGGAGCGGGCCCGTGGGGGCGGTGGGCGTACGGGGCTGTTAGGCCAACCGTGGCAACTCTCGGCGTTCTTCGGTGGGCGGTCGCGGTGATCCGTCAGCATCGGTGGCGTGTTGACTACGGCCGCGCTGCGTGCGCATCTGCTGGCCGCGGGGCTCGCCGGGCCGGTGGCCACCAGCCGGGAGCGGAGCCTGCGCAGCTACCGGCTCTTCGCCGCGCGCGACCCCCGCGTACTGCTGGGCATCGAGCCCGAACGTGATTGGTCGTTCATGGAATTGCTTCGTCTCATGAGCGACAAATGCGGGATTTCGGCCAATCCCGCACACACCTCGGGTCAGGAAGTGATCGATCCGGATCTGACCCTTGCCGCGCTCGACGCGTTCGCGGAGCGGCTGGCCGCGGCCGCCGCCGCGGGCGCCCCCGTGCTGCTCGGCACCGGCCATCCGCACCGCCTCCTGGGGTTCTACGCCTCGTTGGCGGCGGCGCTCTCGGCGGCCGGCTGTCCCGTGCTCACCCCCGCGCAGGGTAGATGTATCGACATAACGACCCAGTTCGGCGTACGCACCTACAACCTCTCCTACGTACGGGGAGTCGCGATGGTGCGGGAACCCGGCGCTCGATGTGCGGCCCGCGACCCGGGATGCCACAGTCATTCTCCACTGCCGGTTCGGGTGGCTCTCGGCTGCGCCGCCGACCGCGGCGGCCCCCTCCCGGGGTTGGTGATCGGGGACCACGGATGGGTCTGCGGAGCAGGTCAGCTGGGGTTCGAGGCCATCGGCCTGGCGGACGCGGACGACCCCGCGCCGTTCGTCGGACAGGCGGAGGGGCGGGTGTCGGTGGCGGTTCCGCTTGACGACGCTGTGCGGTCCGCTTACTACCGACCGATTACTCGCTATGTACTCAATCGGGCGTGTCTGTCACAGTAGGCGTTCGATCGCTACTCCTCTTCCCCACTCGTATCACGCGCCCCTAATCTGGTGAGGAGCGCGCATGCGAGCAGGAGTCACCGGAGGGGAAGCCGGTGCCCGACATGTGCGGAAGGTTCAGGTGTGTCATGGCTGCTGCTGGCGAAAGGCCTCTGAACGAGGTTCAGTTTCTGACCGTGGCGGAAGTCGCCGCGGTGATGCGAGTGTCCAAGATGACCGTGTACCGCCTGGTGCACAGCGGTCATCTGCCGGCGATCCGGGTGGGCAGGTCCTTCCGGGTCCCAGAGCAGGCGGTTCATGAGTATCTCCGCGAGTCGTATGTGGGGGTGGAGTCCGCCTAGGCCTGGACGGGGCCTGACGGCAGGGCCCTGGGACCCCCCTCGGATTACGCGGTTCGCTCGGCGCCGGGTAGGCTGGCCCGATGTAGGTCGTGTGGGCTCGGACGCCCCGCACCGAGTGATTCGAAGTGAGCGAGGGTAGTCGTGGGCTCTGTTATCAAGAAGCGGCGCAAGCGGATGGCGAAGAAGAAGCACCGCAAGCTGCTCAAGCGCACGCGCGTCCAGCGTCGCAACAAGAAGTAAGCAAGCGACGCTGTGTTCGTCCCGCAGCCCTTCCACCGCCGGTGGGAGGGCTGCTGCGCGTCTCGGGCGCCCCGCCGCGACGGGCCCCGGGCATGATCGGGGGAGACCGGGCCTAAAACCGCGCACCGTCCGGCGAGTGGTCATCACGGGGCAACATCCAGCGGTTACGGTGTTCGCCTCGACCCAGCTCACACCAGGGTGGGAAGGAAGGCGCTGATCTTGGGAAAGGTCGTGCTCGTCACCGGAGTCGCACGCCGCCTGGGAGGCCGCTTCGTACGGCGCATACAGCGCGAGCCGGATGTCGCCCGGGTGATCGGCGTGGACGCCGTCGCCCCCGAACACCACCTCGGCGGCGCCGACTTCGTACGCGCCGACATCCGTCACCCCGCGATCGGGAAGCTGCTCGCCGAGACCGGGGTCGACACCGTGGTTCACATGGACATCAACGGCACCCCGCTCGGCGGGCGCGGCAGCCGCACCTCGGTCAAGGAGACCAACGTCATCGGCACCATGCAGCTGCTCGGCGCCTGCCAGAAGGCACCGTCGGTCAAGCGGCTCGTGGTCAAGTCCAGCACCAATGTGTACGGCTCCGCGCCCCGCGACCCCGCCGTCTTCAGCGAGACCACCCCGCCCAAGTCGCTGCCGAGCGGGGGCTTCGCCAAGGACACCGTCGAGGTCGAGGGATACGTCCGGGGCTTCGCCCGGCGCCGCCCGGACGTGGCCGTCTGTGTGCTGCGCTTCGCGAACATCCTGGGGCCCTGCGCGGACTCGCCGCTCGCCGAGTACTTCGCGCTGCCCGTGCTGCCCACCGTCATCGGCTACGACCCGCGGCTGCAGTTCGTCCACGAGGAGGACGCGATCGAGGTGCTGCGGATCGCCGCCTCCGAACCGGCCCGGTCCACCCTCAACAGCGGCACCTTCAACATCGCGGGCGACGGTGTGCTGCTGCTCTCCCAGGCCGCCCGGCGGCTCGGCCGCCCGACGCTCCCGCTGCTGCTGCCGACCCTGCGCTGGGCCCGTACCGCGCTGCGTTCCGTCGGGATCACCGACTTCTCGCCCGAGCAGATCCGGCTGCTCACCCACGGCCGGGTCGTCGCCACCAGCCAGATGCGAGAGACACTGGGATTCGAGCCCCGCTACACCACCGCCGGCGCCTTCGCCGACTACGCCCGCAGCCGCGGCCCCGGGCTGCTCCCGCCCGAGGCCCTCGCCCGTACCGTCGACCGGCTCGCCGGGCTGCTGCCCGCCCGCGGCGCCGCCCAGAACTGAGGAGCGCAACCACCATGGCGGATGCCAAGGTCATTCCGTTCGGTGAGGAGCCGCGGTCCCGGCGCAAGGGACCCCGGCAGGGACGCGCGCACCGGGCCCAGGGCCCGCTCAAGCCGGTGCCGCAGCAGCGTGACGAGGAGCGCGACCAGCAGCGGCCCGAGGCGGCGGCCGGCGCGGCGGCCGCCGCGGTCCCTCCGCCGCCGCCCCAGGACCGGCCGGGGGGCGCGGGCGGCCCCGGCGGCGGCTGGGAGCGGCGGCTGGCGCACGGCCTGAGCTTTCTGCGCCGCCGGGTCACCGGGGAGTACGAGGTCGACGACTTCGGCTACGACGAGGACCTCACCGACCAGGTCCTGATGTCGCTGCTGCGCCCGATGTACGAGAAATACTTCCGGATCGAGGTGAAGGGCATCGACAACATCCCGGACAGCGGGGGCGCGCTCGTCGTCGCCAACCACTCCGGGGTGCTGCCGCTGGACGGGCTGATGCTCCAGGTCGCGGTCCACGACCACCACCCGGCGGGCCGCCATCTGCGGCTGCTCGCCGCGGACCTGGTGTTCATGCTGCCGGTCGTCAACGAGCTGGCGCGCAAGCTCGGGCACACGCTGGCCTGCTCCGAGGACGCCCAGCTGCTGCTGGAGCGCGGCGAGGTGGTCGGGGTGATGCCGGAGGGCTTCAAGGGGATCGGAAAGCCGTTCTCCGAGCGGTACAAGCTGCAGCGGTTCGGGCGGGGCGGCTTCGTCTCGACGGCGCTGCGCGCCGGGGCGCCGATCGTGCCGTGCTCGATCGTCGGCGCGGAGGAGATCTACCCGATGATCGGGAACGCCCAGACCCTCGCGCGGCTGCTGGGTTTCCCGTACTTCCCGATCACGCCGACCTTCCCCTGGCTGGGGCCGCTGGGCGGGGTGCCGCTGCCGACGAAGTGGACGATCCAGTTCGGCGAGCCGATCCCCACGGACGGGTATCCGCCGGAGGCGGCGGACGATCCGATGCTGATGTTCAACCTGACCGACCAGGTGCGGGAGACGATCCAGCACACCCTCTACAAGCTGCTGGTGCAGCGGCGCTCGGTCTTCTTCTGAGCCGGTCTTCTTCCGAGCCGGACTTTCGAGCCGGACTTCCGATCGAGGTGTGGGAAGCGGCGCGGCGCCCGGTGTTCCTCAGGGAACGCCGGGCGCCGGCCAGCGTGGCGGTGCTACTTTCCGTCGCCGTCGATGCCGAGGCCCGGCAGCAGGTCGGGCAGCAGCGGCGGGATGGTGATGTCCGGCTGGGTCGGCTTGCCGCCTGGGTCGCCCTTGCCGGAGGACGGGGTGGGAGTCGGCTCGCCCGTCGGCGGGTCCAGCAGATCGCCGGCCCCGCCGATGAGGCCGTCGTCCTCGGTCCGGGACGGGGACGAGGGGCGCGGCCGCGCGTCGTCGCCGCCGGGGCGGCTGTCGCTCGGGCTGGTCGAGGCGGGCGCCGGGATGTCCGCGCCGCCCGTGGCACCACGCTCGGGAGGGGTGTCGACGGCGGAGCTCCGGCCGGTGTGGCCGCGCCCGTCCCGGGAGGCGGGCAGCAGCGACTGCAGCGGACCGACCTCTTGGTCTATGGCGTCGAAGACCGAGCTGACCTCGTCCCCCACGTCCATGAGCTGGACGGGCAGCTTCTCGCGGAGCTGGGTCCAGCCCTCGCGGTGGGCGCGGGTGAAGGAGGACAGCGTCCGCATGGGGCCGAGCGAGCCGTCCCGCTCATAGACCTTGTGCAGCAGCCGATGGCCCTCGGAGACGTCATGACGCATCCCGGAGAGGGCCTTGCGGATCTCGCCCAGCGACTCGTGGTCCAGGTCGCCCGAGCGGCCGCGCTCCATCAGCCGGCGCGCCTCGCTCATCCGGGTCGACGCCTGGTCCAGATACAGCCGGCCGCGGTCGGCGTCGCCGTCCGCCATCTCCAGCTTCAGATCCTCTATGCCGCGCTTGAAGCCGTAGAGGGTGTCGCCGGGCAGGGCGTCGGAGCTCGCCGCGGCGACCCCGCCGAACGCGCCCGCGGCCACCCCGACCGTGAGCCCCCCGGCCGCCAGCCCCTTGGACCAGCGGGAGCGGGGGCGCAGTCTGCCGAGGGGGCTCGCCCGGCGGACGCGGGGCGGCCGCTGCCCGGGCACCTGGGGCGCGCCCTCGGCGAAGGCCGCTTCCATGGCGGCGACCAGCTGGGCCCGCTGGGTGGCCCGGACATCGGGATCCAGCGCCGGTGCCGGCAGCTCGCCGAGCCCGCTCGTCAGGGCCAGCAGCCGTCTGTGCTCGGTGCTGTCCGGCGAAGAGCCGGGCTGCTCGGCGCCCGCCGCACCCCGGGAATCCGGCTGGCTGCCCTTCTTCTCGAGGGCTTCCAGGGCCTCCAGGGCCTTGGCGAAGGCGTTAGCCCGCCGGTGTGCCGATACGTTCGCGATCACAGGCGGCACCTCCTCTCGTCATGACGGTCGACTCCCCAGGACACCCGGACGGTTGCATGCCGCACGCGTTTCCACCCGAACGAGTGAGTGTCAGCGGGTAGGACATAACCACAAGGAGCCTGCATCCTCCACAACGAGCGGCGCATCACCGGGGTTACGCCCTCCCGATGATCCGACGGGAGCGGGTGGCGGCGCCGCCGAAGGTCAGCGGGCGTCCTCGGGGAGGAGCCGGGCGAGGGTGCGGACGGCCCGGTACTGGAGGGTCTTGATCGCGCCCTCGTTCTTCCCCATGACGCGGGCGGTCTCGGCGACGGACAGGCCCTGGAGGAAGCGCAGCGTCACACACTCCTGCTGCTGCGGGTTGAGCTTGCGCACCGCCTGGAGCAGCGCGGCGTTGGAGAGGGACTCGAGGACGGAGTCCTCGGGGGAGCGCTCGACCTCGTTGGCGTCGAGCATCTCGCCGGTGGTGACCTCCAGCCGGAAGCGGCTGGATTTGAAGTGGTCGGCGACCAGGTTGCGGGCGATGGTCACCAGCCAGGCGCCGAAGTCACGGCCCTGCCAGGTGAAGGTGCCGATGCGGCGCAGCGCCCGCAGGAACGTCTCGCTGGTGAGGTCCTCGGCCGTGGCCCGGCCGCCCACCCGGTAGTAGATGTAGCGGTAGACCGTGTCGGCGTACTGGTCGTAGAGCCGGCCGAAGGCCTCGGCCTCGCCCGACTGGGCGCGCTCGACGAGGTCCATCATGCGCCGGCTGTCGCTGTCCGCGCCGGGGCGGCGGGCGGTGGACGTGCCGCTGCGGGAGCGTCTGCCGACCGCCGCCCCGCCGTCGGCCAGGGCGTAGCAGGAGCTGGCGGGGCCGGCCGCGCTGCCGGCGGGGCCGGCGGGCACGGGTGTGGCGAGGGCGGGGACGGCATACGCGGTGGGGACGAAGCCGCGCAGACAGTCGAGGACCGTTGCGCGCAGCGTAGCCAGGCCCGAGGCGTCAACCCCGACGTGTGGGTACACGGGACTCCCAGAGGCAGAGCTTCCATCACGTGCAGTACGGGACCGTTCACCCGCCGTAGGGACGCGTGGGTACCGATTTGCGTCTAAGGAGAATAACGCTTCGTACAGGCAACACTACACCCAGTTGCCCAAATCATCGTTTCAGTCTGCTCCGTTATGGATTGACGACCGATCAAGTATCGAATGCAGTAGGGATATTGACCGGTAGGTGGCGTGTTCTGTGCGGTTTCGTGGCGTGTTGTGCCAAAGGGGTGGCAAGGGGGCAGGTCGGAGCCCTCTCGGCCGTGAAACGGGGATTGACCGGCGATGGGCGGTCCTGATCGGGCGCCGACGCTCCGGGGGCCGGGACGCGCGGCGGTGGCCGCCATCACGGACCGTCATCGTCCGGCCTAAGCGGTCAGGGCTCGGCGCAAGCGGTCAAGGGTGAAGGGCGAGGCCGCAGGGTGACGGCGCGCGGGGTGCGGACCGGGCGTTACGGCCGGGGTACGGCCGGGTCGGCGGTACGGCCGGGTCGGCGGTACGGCCGGGTGGCGTGCGGGCCGCGGGTCGGCAGCGGCGAGGCGGGCCCCGGCCGGGGCCGGCGGGGCGAGCCGTGCGGCGTACGGGCCGCGGTCAGCGGCGGCGGCGGTGCAGGGCCACGGCTGCCGCCGTGCCGCCCGCCACCGCGCCCACCCCGGCCGCCGCCGGGATGCCGATCTTGGCCGCCTTGCGGCCCGTACGGTAGTCGCGCAGCCGCCAGCCGTGCTCGCGCGCGTGCTTGCGCAGCCGCCCGTCCGGGTTCACCGCGTACGGGTGGCCCACGATCGACAGCATCGGAATGTCGTTCGAGGAGTCGCTGTACGCCGCGCAGCGTGACAGGTCGAGCCCCTCGGCCGCCGCCAGCGCCCGGACCGCCTCGGCCTTGGCCGGGCCGTGCAGCGGCTCGCCGACCAGCCTGCCCGTGTAGACCCCGCCGACGGACTCCGCCACGGTGCCCAGCGCGCCGGTCAGGCCCAGCCGCCGGGCGATGATGGTCGCGGTCTCCACCGGGGCGGCGGTCACCAGCCAGACCCGCTGCCCGGCGTCGAGGTGGGCCTGCGCCAGGGCGCGGGTGCCCGGCCAGATGCGGTCGGCCATGTACTCGTCGTAGATCTCCTCGCCGATCGTCATCAGCTCCGAGACCCGGTGGCCCTTGACGATGGACAGGGCGCTGCTGCGCACGTCCTCCATATGGGCCGGGTCCTCGACCCCGGCCAGCCGGAACCAGGCCTGCTGCCAGGCGAAGCGGGCCAGCTCGCGCTTGCGGAAGAAGTGCCGCTTGTAGAGGCCGCGGCCGAAGTGGAACAGGGCGGCGCCCTGCATCACGGTGTTGTCCAGGTCGAAGAAGGCGGCCGCCCGCTCGTCCCCGACCACGGGGAACTCGGGCTCGGCGGGCGGGGGCGGCGGCGCCTGGACCGAAGACTTGCGCGCGGCCTCGGCCGAGGCCTCTCCGGCGAGGACGCTCGCCTCGGTGGGGAGGTGTCGACGACGGGTGAACCATCCCAGTGCGGCCATGGGCTGAGCATAGCCAGCCATTCCCGCCATCCCGTTACGGCCGGGTGTCGGGCCGATACGGCCGGGCCGGCGTCCCGGCCCCCGGCGGGGCGGGAGGGAGGGGGGTCGGCTCAGCCTCCGAGCGCCTTGCGGAGCCGGTCCGGGTTCACCCGCCAGAAGTCGTGCTGGGCGCCGTCGACGAGGACGACGGGGATCTGCTCCCAGTACTTGCGGTGCAGCTCCTCGTCCTGGGTGATGTCCTTCTTCTCCCAGGGGGTGCCCAGCTCGCCGCAGACCTTCGCGATCACGGCCTCGGCGTCCTCGCACAGATGGCAGTCGGGCTTGCCGATCAGGGTGACCGTGCGCTCGGCGGGGCTCTTGCGGGGGGTGCGGCGCAGCAGCGGGCTCATGTCCGCCATTGTGCCCCGCCGCGGCCCGCGCCCGCGGGGGCCGGTGCCGCGGGCGGGCCCGGGGGCCGTCCCGTCGTTTACGATCGTGGGCGATTTGTTGCTGTCCGGGGGTTACGACCTGGGGGAATCAGTGAGGAGGGAGGGCCCGTGCTCCGGTCGGCGTTCCGGGCGTGCGGATGTGGCCGCCGGGAACGGAAGGACACCCGTTCTGGTTCCACGAGCAGGTCGAATGGATGCGTGACACCGGTCACTTTGCTCGGACAAAGCGGACACCATCTTTGTGCACGCGTTCACAAAGACATAGCCTGCTGTCGATGGGGACGTCCGGGAACACATGGACGCCCGCAGCCCCGCTCTACCCGCAGGAGCACCGTGGCAACTGGCCGAACTCACCGACCGGCGACCCGAAGCCGAGGGATCCCCGAGGCCACCGTCGCCCGGCTTCCGCTGTATCTGCGTGCGCTGACGGCGCTCTCCGAGCGCTCGGTGCCCACAGTCTCCTCGGAGGAACTCGCGGCCGCGGCCGGGGTCAATTCGGCCAAGCTGCGCAAGGACTTCTCCTACCTCGGGTCGTACGGCACCCGCGGGGTCGGCTACGACGTGGAGTACCTCGTCTACCAGATCTCCCGTGAGCTGGGCCTCACCCAGGACTGGCCGGTCGTGATCGTCGGCATCGGTAATCTCGGCGCGGCGCTCGCCAACTACGGCGGCTTCGCCTCCCGCGGCTTCCGGGTCGCGGCGCTGATCGACGCCGACCCGGCGATGACCGGCAAGCCGGTCGCGGGCATCGCGGTGCAGCACACCGACGAGCTCGAGAAGATCATCACGGACAACGGCGTGTCGATCGGCGTCATCGCCACCCCGGCGGGCGCGGCCCAGCAGGTCTGCGACCGGCTGGTGGCGGCCGGTGTCACCTCGATCCTGAACTTCGCCCCCACCGTGCTGTCGGTGCCGGACGGGGTGGACGTGCGCAAGGTGGACCTGTCCATCGAGCTGCAGATCCTCGCCTTCCACGAGCAGCGCAAGGCGGGGGAGGAGACGGTCGCGCCCGACGAGGTCGCGAGCGCGCAGGCGGCCGCCCAGGACACGCCGGGCGCCGCCGCGGCCGCCCCGGCGCCGCTCGCCCCGCACCGCGCGGCCCCCGCGGCGGGCACCGACAACGGCCGGCAGGGACCTGACGGGGACGTCCCCGCGGTGATGCCGGCATGAGCCTCCTCGTCGTCGGACTGAGCCACCGCAGCGCCCCGGTGAGCGTGCTGGAGCGCGCCTCCCTGGCCGCTGATCAGCAGACCAAGCTGGTGCAGGACTCGCTCGCGGCCGAGCCCGCCACCGAGGCCACCGTGCTCGCCACCTGCAACCGCATCGAGCTGTACGCGGACGTCGACAAGTTCCACGCCGGGGTCGCCGAGCTGTCCACGCTGCTCGCCCAGCACACCGGGGTCGGCCTGGACGAGCTGACTCCGTATCTGTACGTCCACTACGAGGACCGGGCCGTCCACCACCTCTTCTCGGTGGCCTGCGGGCTGGACTCGATGGTCGTCGGCGAGGGCCAGATCCTCGGCCAGATCAAGGACGCGCTGGCGCTGGGGCAGGAGCTGCACACCGCGGGCCGCCTGCTGAACGACCTGTTCCAGCAGGCGCTGCGGGTCGGCAAGCGGGCCCACAGCGAGACCGGCATCGACAAGGCCGGCCAGTCGCTCGTCACCTTCGGTCTCGAACAGCTCGCCGGGGACACCCCGGTGGCGGGCTGGGCGGCGGGCAGGCGCGCGCTGGTGATCGGCGCGGGTTCGATGTCCTCGCTGGCCGCGACGACGCTCGCGCGCGCCGGTGTCGCCGAACTGGTGATCGCCAACAGGACGTTGGATCGGGCGCGGCGCCTCGCGGAGTCCCTGACGGGCCTGGTCGCCGGGGCTGCCCGGGCCGTGCCGATGGAGCGCGTCGCCGCCGAGCTGCCCCACGCCGATGTCGTGGTCTCCTGTACCGGCGCGACCGGTCTTGTGCTGACCGCCGACATGCTGACCGAAGCCCTCGACCGGCGCGCGGAGCACCGGGCGGAGGGCGCCTCCGGGCCGGGCGCGGCGGAGACCGTCGCGCTGCTGGACCTGGCGATGCCGCGCGACATCGACGCGGCGGCGCACCGTCTCGCCGGGCTGCGCCTGGTGGACATCGAGTCGCTCGCCGAGGCCGCGGCCGACGAACCGATGGCCGCCGACGTCGACCAGGTCCGCGCCATCGTCTCCGCCGAGGTGGCCGCCTTCGGGGCGGCCCAGCGCGCCGCGCACATCACGCCGACGGTGGTCGCGCTGCGTACCATGGCGGCAGATGTGGTCGCCGGCGAGATCGCCCGGCTCGACGGGCGCCTCCCCGACCTCGACGAAAGGCAGCGCGCCGAGATCACCCAGACCGTGCGCCGTGTCGTCGACAAGCTGCTGCACGCGCCCACCGTGCGGGTCAAGCAGCTCGCGAGCACGCCCGGCGGTGCCGGGTACGCGGACGCGCTGCGCGAGCTGTTCGACCTCGACCCGCAGGCGGTGGCCGCCGTCAGCCGGGCCGACGCCAACGGCACCCGTCCCGACGGCGGCGTCGGCCGGCCCGGCGCCGCGGCCGTCCAGACCGACCCGAAGAGAGGCCGGGCATGAACGCAACACCCCCCGCCGCCTCCGGCCGCCCGGCGCCGCTGCGGCTCGGCACCCGGCGCAGCGCGCTGGCCATGGCCCAGTCCGGGCTGATAGCGGACGCGGTGCGCCGCGTCACCGGCCGCCCCGTGGAGCTGGTGGAGATCACCACGCGTGGGGACGTCTCGCGCGAGGACCTGGCGCAGATCGGCGGCACCGGCGTCTTCGCCACCGCGCTGCGCGAGGCGCTGCTGCGCGGCGAGGTCGACTTCGCCGTCCACTCGCTGAAGGACCTGCCGACCGTCCAGCCGGACGACCTGGTCCTGGCCGCGCTGCCGACCCGCGAGGACCCGCGCGACGCGCTGGTCGCCCGCGACGGGCTGACCTTCACCGAGCTTCCGCCGGGCGCCCGGATAGGCACCGGCTCCCCGCGCCGCACGTCCCAGCTGCGCGCCTGGGCGCGCTCGCTCGGCATGGAGATCGAGACCGTGTCGATCCGCGGCAACGTCGACACCCGGATCGGTTACGTCCGCTCGGGAGAGCTGGACGCCGTGGTGCTGGCCGCCGCGGGGCTGACCCGTCTCGGGCGGCTCGACGAGGCGACCGAGATCCTGGACGCCGACCACATACTGCCCGCCCCCGGCCAGGGGGCACTGGCAGTCGAGTGCGCCGCCGCCAACGCGGCGCTCGCTGCTCAGCTCGCCGAGATCGACGACCCGTACACCCGGGCCGCCGTGACCGCCGAGCGTTCCCTGCTCGCCGCCTTGGAGGCCGGCTGCAGTGCGCCCGTGGGCGCGCTGGCCGACCTGCTGGGCGACGGTCAGGCTGTCACCGAAATGCGCCTGCGCGGCGTCGTCGGCACCCCCGACGGCTCCTCGCTGGTGCAGCTGTCCATCACCGGTCCCGTTCCCGCGGCGCCTGGCGAGGAAGCGGCCCGGCTCATGGGCCGTGAGCTCGCCGCCGAGATGCTCGCGAAGGGTGCGGCCGGTCTTATGGGGGAGCGAGCACTTTGAACCCCAATGCCCCGAACCACCCCGGACACGGGCACGTCACCTTCCTCGGTGCGGGCCCGGGAGATCCAGGCCTGCTGACGCTGCGTGCCGTGGAGGCACTCGCCGCCGCGGATGTGCTGATCGCCGACCCGCATGTGCTCGACGTGGTACGTACGCACGTCAGGCCGGGCGTGGCCGCGGACGCTCAGGGCACACCCGAACAGGCGCGTGCTGATGCGCCGTCAAGCACCGCCGACGTGCCCCTACTCAGGGACACGGCCAATCTTGTCATGGCTGCCGCGCGGAGCGGCAAGCGGGTCGTCCGCGCGGTCGCGGGCGACCCTGGCCTGGACGGATACGCCGCCGACGAGATGCTCGCGTGCGCCGCCGAGGGCATCGTCTTCGAGGTGGTGCCGGGCGTGGCGGCCGCGGTGGGCGTGCCCGCGTACGCGGGGGTGCCGCTGCGGGACGCCCAGAGCACGGATGTGCGGTTCGTGGACGCCCGTACGGCCGACGACCGCTGCTGGAGCGAGGTCGGCTCCTCGGACGGCACCGCCGTCGTCTCCGCGACCCTGGAGACGGTCGCGGCGGCCGCGGGCGAGCTGGTGGCCGCCGGGCGCAAGCCGGACACCCCGCTGACCGTCACCGTCGCCGGCACCACGACCCGGCAGCGCACCTGGACGGCCACGCTGGGCACCATCGCGCAGGTGCTGAAGGCGGCCAAGGTGCTGCCGTCGCCGCAGGGCGCGCAGCCGGTGATAGCGGTGGTCGGCGAGCGCGGCGCGGCCGAGCGGCGCGAGCAGCTGTCGTGGTTCGAGTCGAAGCCGCTGTTCGGCTGGCACGTCCTGGTGCCGCGCACCAAGGAGCAGGCCGCCTCGCTCTCCGACCAGCTCCGCTCCTACGGGGCGGTGCCCAGCGAGGTGCCGACCATCGCGGTGGAGCCGCCGCGCACCCCGCAGCAGATGGAGCGCGCGGTCAAGGGCCTGGTGACCGGGCGCTACGAGTGGATCGCCTTCACCTCGGTCAACGCGGTCAAGGCGGTGCGGGAGAAGTTCGAGGAGTACGGGCTCGACGCGCGCGCCTTCGCCGGGATCAAGGTCGCGGCGGTGGGCGAGCAGACCGCCAGGTCGCTGATCGACTTCGGGGTCAAGCCGGACCTGGTGCCCAGCGGCGAGCAGTCCGCGGCCGGGCTGCTGGAGGACTGGCCGCCGTACGACCCGGTCTTCGACCCGATCGACCGGGTCTTCCTGCCGCGCGCCGACATCGCCACGGAGACGCTGGTGGCCGGGCTGATCGAGCTGGGCTGGGAGGTGGACGACGTCACGGCGTACCGCACCGTGCGCGCCTCGCCGCCGCCGGCCGAGACCCGCGAGGCGATCAAGGGCGGCGGCTTCGACGCGGTGCTCTTCACCTCGTCGTCCACCGTGCGGAACCTCGTCGGCATCGCGGGCAAGCCGCACAATGTCACGGTCATCGCCTGTATCGGCCCGGCCACCGCGAAGACCGCGGAGGAGCACGGCCTGCGGGTGGACGTACTGTCGCCCGAGCCCTCGGTGCACAAGCTCGCCGAGGCGCTCGCGGAGTTCGGGGCGGCCCGTCGGCGGGCCGCGATCGAGGCCGGGGAGCCCGTCACGCGCCCGAGCGAGCGGCGACCCGGTTCACGGAGGAGGGCACGCTCTTGAGCACCACACACGACACCACCCCGTACGGCGCCTTCCCCGGCACCAGGCCGCGCCGGCTGCGGGTGAACCCGGCCATGCGGCGTATGGTCTCCGAGACCCGGCTGCACCCGGCCGAGCTGATCCTGCCCGCCTTCGTCGCGGAGGGCGTGAGCGAACCGCTGCCGCTCGCGTCGATGCCGGGCGTCGTGCAGCACACCCGCGACTCGCTGCGGAAGGCGGCCGTCGAGGCGGTCGAGGCGGGCGTCGGCGCGATCATGCTCTACGGCGTGCCTGAGGAGAGCAAGAAGGACGCGATCGGCTCGCCGGGCACCGACCCGGACGGCATCCTCCAGGTCGCCCTGCGCGATGTGCGGTCCGAGGTCGGCGACGATCTGATCGTCATGTCGGACCTGTGCCTGGACGAGCACACCGACCACGGCCACTGCGGGGTCCTCGACGCCGAGGGCCGGGTCGACAACGACGCGACGCTGGAGCGCTACGCCGAGATGGCGCGGGTGCAGGCGGACGCGGGCGCCCATGTGCTGGGCACGAGCGGGATGATGGACGGCCAGGTCGGGGTGGCCCGGGCGGCCCTGGACGGCATCGGCCGCCAGGACGTGTCGATCCTCGCCTACACCGCCAAGTACGCCTCGGCCTTCTACGGGCCCTTCCGCGAGGCCGTGGCGTCCTCGCTCAAGGGCGACCGCAAGACCTACCAGCAGGACCCGGCCAACGCCCGCGAGGCGCTGCGCGAGCTGGCGCTCGACCTCGCCGAGGGCGCCGACATGGTGATGGTCAAGCCGGCCCTGCCGTACCTGGACATCCTGCGCCGGATCGCGGACGAGACGGACGTGCCGGTCGCCGCGTACCAGGTCTCCGGCGAGTACTCGATGGTCGAGGCCGCCGCGGCCAACGGGTGGATCGACCGGGACCGGGCGATCATGGAGACGCTGACGTCCGTGCGGCGGGCGGGCGCGGGCATGATCCTGACCTACTGGGCGACCGAGGTCGCCCAGTGGCTGAACCGGGGCGACCTGGGCTGAGGCGTCCGGCGCTTCGGGGCTCTGGTCTGCCGGAGCCCCGAAGGGGGGCGGCTCAGGCCGCGTCGACGATCTCGGTGAGCCGCGCGGCGGTGATCGTGCCGGGGGCGCGGCGCTCGCGCGCGCACTCGTTCGCGATGCGCCGCAGGGTCTCGTTGACCGGGGTCGGCACCCCGTGGAGCCGGCCCAGCAGCACGATCTCGCCGTTCAGATAGTCCGCCTCGACCGAGCCGGTGCCCCGCACCAGGCTCTGCCAGGACGAGCCGCCGCCCCGTGCCCCGCCCTCGACGGGGCGCATGTCCATCTTTCCGTCGCGCGCCGCGCTCTGCTCGGCGGCGCTCGCGCGGTCGATGCCCGCCGCGTCGAGGACGGTGATCGCCTCCGCCCGCGCGCGCTCCGCCAGGGCCGCCGCCTCCGCGCCCCCGTCCGGGCCGCAGACCGCGTCCACGGCGTTGGCGACGTTGCTGAGCAGCTTGGCGTACTTCCAGCGCATCACGTCGGGGACGACCGGCGCGAGGAAGTGGGAGGTCTCCAGGTCGGCCGCGATCCGCCGGGCCGTCTCGTCGGCGCCGGACGGGTAGCGGCCCAGGTGCAGCACGCCGGTGAAGGGTGCGCAGGGGGCGGTGACCTCGCCCGGCTCCAGGTAGGTGGCGGGCAGCCAGACGCACATGGCGTAGACCCGGCGGAAGCGCCGCAGCGCCAGCCGCTCGCTCTCCACCCCGTTCTGGGCGCAGACCAGCGGCAGCCGGTCGCCCGCCGTGCCGCCGCCGGCCACCGGGCGGGGCGCCCAGGCGTCCAGGGCGGCCACGCTGTCCTGCGTCTTGACGGTGAGCACGAGCACGTCGTCGGGGCGCAGCTCGACGGCCTCGGGCCGGTCGGCCACGGGTACGGGGAGCCGGTGGGTGCCGTCGGGCGTCAGCAGCCGCAGCCCGTCCCGCCGCAGCGTCTCGTAGTGGACGCCGCGCGCCACGAGGACGACGTCGTGTCCGCTCTGGGAGAGCCGCCCGCCGATCGCGCCCCCGACGGCGCCCGCTCCGATGACGACGTAGCGCATCCCGGCCCCCTTCCGCCCTGTGTCAGCCCAGCGTTCGCGCCGCCACGCTACCGACCGAGATCCGCCGGGGCGTCAGCGGGGCGGGTTGTAGTTCATGAACCAGTGGGCCGCGAAGTCGGCGGGTATGGAGTACGGGTGGTCGGGGTCGGTGAGCATGCGGAAGACGAACTCCGTGGCCGTCATGTCGAACCGGTCCCCGGCCTCGGGGCCGACTTCCGTCACATAGACGGGCCACGCGTCGGGGTCCGGCCCCTCGGTGATCCAGTAGAACGACGTCTCGTGCTCGGTGCCCGCCCAGGGCAGCAGCCCGCCCGGCTCGGGGAACGGTGGGTGCGTCTCCCGGGACCGCAGCCCGTGGGTCTTCGCCCAACCGGACGCGAACTCGGCGCTCTTGACGATGTCGGCCGGCAGGTGGATGGCCAGGAAGCCGTCGAAGGCGCCGTGGCCGAAGGTGTCGACCAGCCGCTTGTAGTCGCTCGGCAGCGCCGTCCCCAGCCGGGCCTCGGCCGCCGCGCAGTCGACCGGCCGGATCCGGCCGGTGTGCATCCGCTCCAGGCGGATCGGGTCCGCGCGGACCCGATCCGCGTCCCACCCGGTCACGGCGACGAGCCGGTCAAGCCAGGAGGCGTCCGAGGGCAGCTCCTCCGGCGCCGGGGCGGTGCGCGGGGCGACGACCACCACCAGCCGCGCCTCTCCGCCGACGCGGACGGCACCGCAGCCGATCCACCGGCCGCCGAAGGCCCAGGCGCGCATCTCGACGACCCGCTCGCCCTCCCCGAAGGGAACGAGGAGCGGCAGCCCGGTCCGCTCGCGCAGCGAGGAGTCGGCGCGCCCCTCCGACACCAGGGTGCGCGGCTCCCCGTACCAGTCGCCGAGCTGCTCCACGAGCGCGTCCAGGGACGCCTCACCGCCGATCGTCAGGCACAGATGGCCCGGCGCGTGGCCGGCCGCGCGGCACTCCAGCTTCCCGGTGTCCGGCCACACCAGGCCGTGGAGGGCGGACAGCAGTTCGTCTTCGTTCACAGAAGACAGTGAAGCGGGTGCCACTGACAACCGGCCGGGGCGCGGGGGCGGCCCCGGCGGTCGTCGGGGTCGGGACGGCTCAGCGGGCCGTGGCCCAGGAGTGGGCGACGTCCACGATCAGGTGGTCGCCCGACTGGAAGACGCGGAACGGCAGCCGGGCGCGCACGCCGAGCCCGATCTGGGTCTCGCCCTCGAAGCTGGCGCCGTAGCGGGTGTCCTTGAACGTGCGGTACCCCGTGACGTCCACCCCGGGCAGCGGCTTCCCGGCCCGGCCCGGGTACGTCTCGGCGCCGGTCCCGGTGTCGTAGCTCGTCGCGGCCACCCGGATCTCCAGGATCGCGCCGCCGCCGACCGCGATGGGGTCGCCGGAGCCGTCCTGGTACATGGCGTCGACGTAGCCGACGCGGTAGCCGGTCGGCTCGGCCGTCGTGCCGCCCTTGACGTCGAACACCAGGCGGTCGTAGCACTCGTGCCGGCCGGCCCGGATGTCGGCCAGCGGCTTGTGGTCGCTCGCCTGCGCGGTCCTGTCGACGCTGCCCCACCTGGTCGCGCAGGCCTCGGCCGCAGCCTTGGCCGTCCTCGACGTGGTGGCGGCACCGGCCGTCCCCGCCGTCGCCGCCATCCCGGCGCCGGCCAGCGTGAGCGCCGCGAGCGCGGTCCCCCAACGTCGCATGACTTCCTCCTGAAGATCGATTGCCGATTACCTGACGTCCGACTCCCCCGGTTGAGGCGAGGTTGTCCGCATCGTTGGTTTTCAGCCGGGCTGGAGCTGATTTTTGTCGCAAACGCAGGGGGTGGGGGTGGTGTTGGGTCTCACCCGATGCGGTGATGGCCGCCGATCCGCCTGACAGGACGTCGAGCGCGCTGCCAGGGTCGCCGTACGGCGGTGGCGCTGTGGCTAGACTTTTCGCATCGGAAGCTTGGACACCATGACCCTCACCATCCCGGAGCTTGGCATGAGCCGACTTCGCAAGGCCGCCGAGGCAGCTGAGGAAGCGACCGGCCTGCGCGCCGAGATCATCCGAGGAGTTCTCATGATGTCCCCGACCCCGCGCGGCAAGCACGCCGGGATCGTCAACGAGCTTTTCCGGCAGCTCGACCCAGCCCTTCCGGACCATCTGGAGTCCTACCAGGTCGCGTCCGTGTCCCTGCCGGACGACAAGGACGACTACGCGACCCCCGACCTGCTCGTCTGCGACGCGGGTTTCGGCGAGTCCGACGAGTGGCTGGCCGATCCGGGGGACGTGGAGCTCGTCTGCGAGGTCGTCTCCAAGGGCAACAGCTCGAAGGACACCACCGAGATGGTCGGCTGGTACGCCGACGCGGGCATCCCCGCCTATCTGCTGGTCGACCCCCGCGACGGGACCTGGACCCTGTACACCGTTCCCCGGGAGGGCGCCTACCAGGGCGTCCTGCACGGGCTGTACGGGGAGGACATCGAACTCCCCGCGCTCGGCGTGAAGATCTCCACCGGCGGGTTCACCCGGTACGCCTGACGGCGGGCCCGGGCCAGTATCTGGCCCGGGCCCGCCGTCGCGGGGCGTGCGGGAGCGCTCAGAGGCGCTCGGGGGTGCGGATGCCGAGCAGGTCCATGCCCTGGTGGAGGGTGCGGGCGGTCAGGTCGCACAGGAAGAGGCGGTTCTCGACCTGGGCCGGGCCGCCCTCGGCCTTCAGGACCGGGCACTTGTCGTAGAAGGTCGTGTAGTGCGAGGCGAGCTGGTACAGATACGCGGCCAGCTTGTGCGGCTCGTAGCCCGCCGCGACCTCCTTGAGGGTCTCCGCGAACTGGTCCAGGTGCAGGCCGAGCGCCCGCTCGGCCGGGGCCAGCGGCAGCTCGGGGTGGGCGGCCGGCTTCTGGCCCGCTTCGGCGCGGCGCAGGATCGACTGGATCCGGGCGTAGGCGTACTGGAGGTACACCGACGTGTCGCCGTTGAGCGAGACCATCTGGTCCAGGTCGAACTTGTAGTCGCGGGCGGCCGAGGTGGACAGGTCCGCGTACTTGACCGCGCCGATGCCGACCTGGGCGCCGCGCTCGGCGATCTCCTCCTCGGTCAGGCCCAGGTTCTCGCTCTTCTCGCGGACGACGGCCGTCGCCCGGTCGATGGCCTCGTCCAGCAGGTCCACCAGCCGCACCGTCTCGCCCTCGCGGGTCTTGAACGGCTTGCCGTCCTTGCCGAGGACCGTGCCGAAGGCGAGCTGGTACGCGTGGGTCTTCTCGCCCAGCCAGCCGATCCGGCGGGCGGTCTCGAAGACCATCTTGAAGTGCAGCGACTGCCGGGCGTCCACGACGTAGACCAGCGAGTCGGCCTGGAGGTTCCGCACCCGGTCGCGGATCGCGGACAGGTCGGTGGCCGCGTAGCCGAAGCCGCCGTCGGACTTCTGGACGATGAGCGGCACCGGCTTGCCGTCCGGGCCCTTCACGTCGTCGAAGAAGACGCACAGCGCCCCCTCGGAGCGCACCGCGACGCCGGACTCCTCCAGCAGCCGGCAGGTCTCGGCCAGCATGTCGTTGTAGCCGGACTCGCCGACCACGTCGGGGTCGCGGATCTCCATGTCCAGCTTGTCGAAGACCGAGTAGAAGTAGAGCTTCGACTCGTCGACGAACTTCCGCCACAGGGCGAGGGTCTCCTCGTCCCCGGCCTGGAGGTCCACCACCCGGCGCCGGGACCGCTCCTTGAACTCCTCGTCGGAGTCGAAGAGCGCCCGCGCCGCCTTGTAGAGGCGGTTCAGGTTGGACATGGCCTCCTCGCCGGAGGCGGCCTGGTCCTGGGTCGGGTCGGCCTTGTGGTCCAGCTCGTGGGGGTGCTCGATCAGGTACTGGATGAGCATGCCGAACTGGGTGCCCCAGTCGCCGATGTGGTGGCGCCGGACCACCTTCTCGCCCGCGAACTCCAGGATCCGCACCACCGCGTCGCCGATCACCGCCGAGCGCAGATGGCCGACGTGCATCTCCTTGGCCACGTTCGGCTGGGCGTAGTCGACCACGGTCGTGCCGGGGTTCTCGGCGTGCGGAACGCCGAGGCGGGCGTCGGCGGCGCGGGCGGCGAGGGTCTTGACGATCGCCTCGTCCGACACCGTGATGTTGAGGAAGCCGGGGCCGGAGACCTCGATGTCCGCGATCACGTCGCCGGCCGGCAGGCTCTCCACGACCTTGGCGGCCAGCTCGCGCGGGTTGCCCTTGAGCTTCTTGGCGAGCGACAGCATCCCGTTGGCCTGGAAGTCGGCCCGGTCGCTGCGTCGCAGCAGCGGGTCGGCGGCGCCGGCCTCCGGCAGGGCGGCCGAGAGGGCGTCCGCGAGACGCTGGTGGACCGTGGCGGCAAGGGAGGGGACCGAGGCCATGGGAGGAGTGCCGTTCCTATAGATGGTTGGGTCCACCTCAGTATTTCACGGCGGGGCCAACGGTTTTTCCGGCGCTTTCGCCCCTGCCCCGGCTCCCGCCCCGGCCTGCGGTTCGGCCCGTGCCCCGGCCCCCGCCCCGGCCTGCGCTCCGGCCCCCTGTGGAAAACCTTCGGGGGGCCTCGTTCCGTCTGGGACAATGGTCGAGCCATGACCGCAAGGAAGGAAGTGCCGACCGTGGCTCAGAGCACCGAGACCGACTGGGTCTCCCGATTCGCCGACGAGGTCATTGCCGAGGCGGAGCGTCGCGCCCCCGGCAAACCGATCGTCTGCGCCTCGGGCCTCAGCCCGTCCGGCCCGATCCACCTCGGCAATCTGCGCGAGGTCATGACCCCGCACCTGGTCGCCGACGAGATCCGGCGCCGCGGTTACGAGTGTGTGCACATCGTGTCCTGGGACGACTACGACCGGTATCGCAAGGTCCCGGCCGGGATCGACCCCTCCTGGGCGGAGCACATCGGCAAGCCGCTGACCTCCGTCCCCGCCCCGCCCGGCAGCTCGTATCCGAACTGGGCCGAGCACTTCAAGGCGCCGATGATCAAGGCGCTCGAGGAGATGGGCATCGAGTTCCACGGCATCAGCCAGACCGAGAAGTACACCTCGGGCGCGTACCGCGAGCAGATCCTGCACGCGATGCGCCACCGCGAGCAGATCGACGCCGTCCTCGACCGGTACCGCACGAAGGACAAGGACAAGGACAAGGCCGGGGCGAAGAAGCCCGCCAAGCAGCAGAAGCCGGTCGACGAGGCCGAGCTGGAGGCCGCCGAGGGCTCCGGCGCGGCCAGCGAGGACGACGGCAGCGCGGGCGGCGCGGGCTACTACCCGTACAAGCCGTACTGCTCGGTGTGCGAGCGCGACCTCACCACCGTCACCTCGTACGACGACGAGACCACCGAGATGTCGTACACCTGCGCCTGCGGCCACGGCGAGACCGTCCTGCTGCGCGAGCACGACCGGGGCAAGCTGGTCTGGAAGGTCGACTGGCCGATGCGCTGGGCCTACGAGGGCGTCGTCTTCGAGCCGTCGGGCGTCGACCACTCCTCGCCCGGCTCCTCGTACGTCGTCGGCGGGCAGATCGTGCGCGAGGTCTTCGGCGGCGAGCAGCCCATCGGCCCGATGTACGCCTTCGTGGGCATCAGCGGCATGGCCAAGATGTCCTCCTCCAAGGGCGGCGTGCCGACCCCGGCCGACGCGCTGGAGATCATGGAGGCGCCGCTGCTGCGCTGGCTGTACGCGCGCCGCCGGCCGAACCAGTCCTTCAAGATCGCCTTCGACCAGGAGATCCAGCGGACCTACGACGAGTGGGACGCCCTGGAGCGCAAGATCACCGAGGGCACGGCCCAGCCGGCGGACGCCGCCGCCTACAGCCGCGCCACCCGCACCGCCGCCGGCGAGCTGCCGCGCACCCCGCGCCCGCTCCCGTACCGGACGCTCGCGTCCGTGGTCGACATCACCACCGGCCATGACGAGCAGACGCTGCGCATCCTCAGCGAGCTCGACCCGGACAACCCGGTGAAGTCCCTGGACGAGACCCGGCCCCGGCTCGACAGGGCCGAGCGCTGGATCGACACCCAGGTCCCGGCCGACCAGCGCACGCGCGTGCGGGACGAGCCGGACACCGAGCTGCTCGCCTCGCTCGGCGAGACCGAGCGCGAGTCGCTGCGGCTGCTGCTGGAGGGGCTGGACACCCACTGGTCGCTGGACGGTCTGACCACGCTGGTCTACGGGGTGCCGAAGCTCCAGGCCGGGTTCGCGGCGGACGCCAAGCCGACCCCGGAGCTGAAGGTCGCGCAGCGCGCGTTCTTCGCGCTGCTCTACCGGCTGCTGGTCGGCCGCGACACGGGCCCCCGGCTGCCCACGCTGCTGCTGGCGGTGGGCGCCGACCGGGTGCGCAAGCTGCTCGCGGCCTGAGGTCGGGTCCCGAGCCACCGGGTCCCGAGCCGCCGGGTCCCGAGCCACCGGGTCCCGAGCCGCGAAAACGGCGGGCGGGCCGGACTCCCCAGGAGTCCGGCCCGCCCGCCGTTTTCAGGGAATGGGGGAGTCCAGGCCCGTTACGGGATGCTCTCCGTCTCCATCTCCAGCTTGTACCGCTCCTTGCAGTCGTCCAGGTGGCGGCGCACCTCGGCCTCGCCGAGGTCGGTGATGCCGTACCCCTCGCGCAGCAGACGGCCGAACTGGTACGGGGAGGGGAACCTGCCGTGGTTGGTGACGTGCTGGCGGAAGGCCCCGTAGTACGCCTCGTCGCGCGGCATGTCCTCCGGCAGGTTCGCGGGCGTGATGGCCCCGGCGGACGGCTCCTGCTCCGTGAAGGGCTCCTGGTCCCGCTGCCCCGGCACATAGGCGATCTGGCTGCTGGTGCCCTGCCCGCCCAGCGGCCGGACCCGGCCGCCGGGGCCGACGGGGACCGTCAGCCCGGCGGCGTCCTGCGCCTCGTCGGCGTACGAGCCGGGCTGCTGCGCCTGCGGCTGGGCCTCGGGCTGCTCGGCCGGCGCCGGTGCCTGGGCCGGCGCCGGCTGGGGCTGCTGCGGCTCGTCCTGCGGCTGCGGCTGCTGTCGGCCGGCCGCCGGGTGTCCCGCGGCCTGCTCGTAGCCGGTCGCCGCCCGGCCGTCGTGTTCGGGGGCGGCGGGCTGCTGGTAGCCCTGCTGCTGGTAGACCGGCAGCGGGAAGGAGAGGGGCAGCTCGCGCTCCTGGCCCCCGGCCCGGTCCGCCCCCGGGACTCCGGGAGCTCCCGGGGCTCCGGGGGCTCCGGGGATCGCGACGGTTCCGGCGGTCCCGGCGGCACTGGCGGCCCTGAGGGTTCCGGCGGCCCCGCCCCCGTAGGGCAGCGCGACCGGCAGTGCCGCCGACGTGAGCTCGGCCGGGTCCAGGCCCGCCGCGGCCAGCCCGGCCGGTGCGGTCTCCGCCAGCGGCACCCCGTAGCGCGCCAGCCGCAGCGGCATCAGCGACTCGACCGGGGCCTTGCGGCGCCAGGAGCGGCCGTAGCGGGCGCGCAGCCGGGCGCGGTAGACGAGGCGGTCCTGTTCGAGCTTGATGACCTCGTCGTAGGAGCGCAGCTCCCACAGCTTCATCCGGCGCCACAGCCGGAAGGTCGGCACGGGCGCCAGCAGCCAGCGGGCGACGCGGACCGACTCCATGTGCCGGTCGGCGGTGATGTCGGCGATCCGGCCGATGGCGTGGCGGGCGGCCTCGACCGAGACGACGAACAGCACCGGGATGACGGCGTGCATGCCGACGCCGAGCGGGTCGGGCCAGGCGGCCGCGCCGTTGAAGGCGATGGTGGCGGCGGTCAGCAGCCAGGCCGTCTGGCGCAGCAGCGGGAAGGGGATCCGCAGCCAGGTCAGCAGCAGGTCGAGGGCGAGCAGGACGACGATTCCCGCGTCGATCCCGATGGGCAGGACGTTGGCGAAGCCACCGAAGCCCTTGTCGCGGGCGAGGTCGCGCACGGCGGAGTAGGAGCCCGCGAAACCGATCGCGGCGATCACCACCGCGCCGGTGACGACCACCCCGATCAATATGCGGTGCGTACGTGTCAGTTGCATCGCGGCCACCCGCGACCCCTCCCCCGTTCTACGGCATTCGGCGCGCCCAGCGTCGCATACACGTCAAGGGCGGTGGACGGGAAGGGGGTCGGAGCGGCGATGCGGGGAGTGGCGGCTACGCGGCGCCGGCGGATCCTGCGCCCTTCCCGCCGTCCTTCCCGCCGTTCTTCTCTGCGTCCTTCCCGCTGCCCTTCTCGGCGCCCCCGCTGTCCTTCCCGGTGGCCTTGCCGCCGTCCTTGTCGCTGCCCCCGCCGTCCTTGGCGATGGCGGCGACGACCTCCTTGGCCGCGGTCTCGGCGTCCTTGAGGAGCTTCTTGGGGTCGGGCGTCTTCTCGTCCTCGTAACCGGCGCCGTTGTACTCGAGGGTCACCACCACGTTGGCGGTGCGGGCCACGACGGTCTGGTTGCGGAACTCGTCGCCGTCCTTCTTCGACTCCGTGCTCACGGTGGTGGCCGCGTCGCCGATGCCGGAGACCTGCGCGGTCTTGGCGTTCTTGGCGCCGTCTGCCGTGGTGGCCTTCTGGGCCTGGTCGGCGGCGTAGGCCTCGGCGCGCTTCTCGCCGGTGCCCAGCGACAGATCGGATCTGAAGAGCTTGAGGGAGACGGTGAGCTGCCGGTACTTGAAGCCGTTGAGGCCGGTCCACAGGCAGCTGGCCGACTGGTTGGCGTCGGCGGAGGGGAGCTCCTTGCCCTTCTTGTTCTCGGCCTTGGGGACGAGCTGGTCGATCGTCTTGCCGGACAGCGTCGGGCAGACCTCGGGGAGCTTGTCGTACTTTGCGGCCGCGACGGTCGGCGTCGGGCTGGGGGTGGCCGACTTGGACGCGTCGGCCGAGTCCTTGGAGTCCTTGTCGGAGCCGGAGGAGCAGCCGGCGACGAGCACCACCGGTACGGCTGCGCTGACGAATATACGGGCGAGTCGTGGTGCTGTTCGGTGCATGGGTCCTTCGCTCGTTCTCGGTCGAGGGGCGGCCGTCCCGCCCGCGGGATTAGTCGGCACGGTACGCGGCCGATGCGCGGACGGCCCAATTCGGGCGTCTTGCGCACCGCCCCCCGGACCGGTCTACTCGTTGAGCCGCCCGGTCAGCTCCTGGGCCAGATCTTCGGCGTTGACCTGCAGTTCTTCGCTGCTGGGAATGTGCTTCTTGTCGGTCGACCACTGGTCGTACTCAATGGTGGCAATCACATTCGAGGACCTGAAGACGACGGTGACATCGCGGTGGATGCCGGAGTCGGTGGTGATGAGCTGATCGTCGAGGAAGGCGTCGTCGGCGAGGTCGTCCAGGACGCGCGGCGCGGCGGTCTCGGCGCTGTCGCCGTCGCCGGTTCCCGCGTCGTCGGTCGTGGGGGTGTCGGGGGTGGGGGCGTCGGCCGCCGGGGTGTCGATCTCGGAGCCCTCGCCTCCGGCCCCGGATCCGGACGAGCCGGATGAGCCGGACGAGGACTTCGACGGCGCCGTGCCCTTGCTCTTCGGCGACCCGGAGCCGGACCCCGAGCCGGATGCGGACCCGGAGGGGGCGCTGGAGGCGTCCGAGACGCCCGGGACGTGTGCGGCGACGGCCTTCTTCTGATACCGCTCCTCCGCCTGGTCCTCGTCGCTGACCTTCGGGTCGTACGAGACGACGCGCTCGAAGTCGAGCGAGAGGTAGCGGGTGCCGCTGCCCGTCTCCAGCTTCCAGCGGCAGCCGACGCGCCGCTCGGTGTCGAAGGTCACGGTGGCCTGGCCGTCGTAGACCTTGTCGTCCTCGTCGGCGCCGGGCAGCAGCTTCTGCAGCGTCTTGGAGCTGACGGCGCCGCACGCCTCGGGGAGGGTGCGGTACTTGCCGGGGGCGGCGGCGACCGGCGCCCCCGAGTCGCCGGACTTGCCGTCGTCGTGCCCTTGGTCGGAGCCGGAGCCGGTGCAGCCGCTGAGGCCGATGGCGGCGAGCACGGTCGCGAGCACGGCGACGGCCCGTGCGGCGCCCGGTGCGTACGCCCTTCGCTGCTGCGCTGGCTGCACTGTCCCCGTCCCTTCGAGGTCGCTTCGCGGGAAAACTGCTTGCCGCCCGTGGGCGGGGCCTGGAGACAATGTCTACCGCACGCGCCGCCACGTCTGCCGGTCGGTCGCCGTTATTGGGGCTCTCTGCCCGGCTTTTGCGTTTTCAGTCTTTTATGGGGGAATGAGTAGAGATGTCTTATGTTGAGCTGCCCGGGGCGCGGGTTCCGATCCGTATGTGGACCGATCCCGCGACGGTCGAGGGCGTGGCCATGCAGCAGCTGCGGAATGTGGCGACGCTGCCGTGGATCAAGGGCCTGGCCGTGATGCCGGACGTGCACTACGGAAAGGGCGCCACCGTCGGCTCGGTGATCGCGATGGAGGGCGCGGTGTGCCCGGCGGCCGTGGGGGTGGACATCGGCTGCGGGATGTCGGCGGTCCGTACCTCGCTGACGGCCGAGGACCTCCCGGGGGACCTGTCGCGGCTGCGCTCGCGCATCGAGCAGGCGATCCCGGTCGGGCGAGGGATGCACGAGGAGCCGGTCGACCCGGAGCGGCTCCACGGATTCTCCGCGCCGGGCTGGGAGGGGTTCTGGGAGCGGTTCGACGGCGTCGCCGAGGCGGTCAAGTTCCGTCAGGAGCGAGCCGTGAAGCAGATGGGTTCGCTCGGCTCGGGTAACCACTTCATCGAGTTCTGCCTCGACGAGTCCGGTTCGGTCTGGCTGATGCTGCACTCCGGCTCCCGGAACATCGGCAAGGAGCTGGCCGAGTACCACATCGGCGAGGCCCGCAAGCTGCCGCACAACCAGGGCCTGGTCGACCGCGACCTGGCGGTCTTCATCGCGGACACCCCGCAGATGGCGGCGTACCGGCACGATCTGTTCTGGGCACAGGAGTACGCGAAGTACAACCGCGCGCTCATGATGGCGATCTTCCAGGACGTCGTCCGCAAGGAGTTCAAGAAGGCCAAGCCGGTGTTCGAGCCCGTCATCTCCTGCCACCACAACTATGTGGCGGAGGAGCGCTACGAGGGCATGGACCTGCTGGTGACCCGCAAGGGCGCGATCCGCGCGGGTGGCGGCGAGTACGGGATCATCCCCGGCTCCATGGGCACCGGCTCGTACATCGTCAAGGGCCTGGGGAACGCGGCGTCGTTCAACTCGGCCTCGCACGGCGCGGGTCGCAAGATGAGCCGCAACGCGGCGAAGAAGCGTTTCTCCACGCGGGACCTGGAGGAGCAGACGCGGGGCGTGGAGTGCCGTAAGGACGCCGGCGTGGTCGACGAGATCCCGAGCGCCTACAAGCCGATCGAGAAGGTCATCGACCAGCAGCGGGACCTCGTCGAGGTGGTCGCGAAGCTCAAGCAGCTGGTCTGCGTGAAGGGTTGAGCTCAGGCGCGCCACGCGCCATGCGAGCGGCAGAGCCCCGGAGTCCTCCGGGGCTCTGCGCGTTTCCGGGGCTCTGCGTGTGTCCGGGGCTCTGCGCGTTTCCGGGACTTCAGCCGACGTAGTCCGCGAGGTGCTCGCCGGTGAGGGTGGAGCGGGCGGCGACGAGGCCGGCGGGGGTGCCCTCGAAGACGACCCGGCCGCCGTCGTGGCCGGCCCCGGGGCCGAGGTCGATGATCCAGTCGGCGTGCGCCATGACCGCCTGGTGGTGCTCCACGACGATGACCGACTTGCCCGAGTCGACGAGCCGGTCCAGCAGGCCGAGCAACTGTTCGACATCGGCGAGGTGGAGGCCGGCGGTCGGCTCGTCGAGGACGTAGACGCCGCCCTTGTCGGCCATGTGGGTGGCCAGCTTGAGCCGCTGCCGCTCGCCGCCGGAGAGCGTGGTGAGCGGCTGGCCGAGGGTGAGGTAGCCGAGCCCGACGTCCGCGAGCCGGCCGAGGATCGTGTGCGCGGCCGGGGTGCGCGCCTCGCCGGCGCCGAAGAACTCCTTCGCCTCGGTCACCGGCATCGCGAGCACCTCGCTGATGTCCCGGCCGCCGAGGCGGTACTCGAGCACCGAGGCCTGGAACCGCTTCCCCTCGCACTCCTCGCAGGTGGTGGCGACGCCGGCCATCATCGCCAGGTCGGTGTACACGACTCCGGCGCCGTTGCAGCCCGGGCAGGCTCCCTCGGAGTTGGCGCTGAACAGCGCCGGCTTCACGCCGTTGGCCTTGGCGAACGCCTTGCGGATCGGGTCGAGCAGGCCCGTGTACGTGGCCGGGTTGCTCCGCCGGGAGCCGCGGATCGCGCCCTGGTCGACCGACACCACCCCGGCGCCGGCCGGGATCGAGCCGTGCACCAGCGAACTCTTGCCGGAGCCCGCGACCCCGGTGATGACGGCGAGGACGCCCAGCGGGATGTCGACGTCCACGTCTCGCAGGTTGTTCGCCTTCGCGCCGCGGATCGGCAGCGTGCCGGTGGGCTCGCGCACCGTCTCCTTGAGCGCGGCCCGGTCGCCGAAGTGGCGGCCGGTGATGGTGCCGGAGGCCCGCAGCCCCTCGACGCCGCCCTCGAAGCAGACGCTGCCGCCCGCCGTCCCCGCGCCGGGGCCCAGATCGACGACGTGGTCGGCGATCGCGATCACTTCCGGCTTGTGCTCCACCACGAGCACCGTGTTGCCCTTGTCCCGCAGCCGCAGCAGCAGGTCGTTCATCCGCCGGATGTCATGGGGGTGCAGGCCCGTGGTGGGCTCGTCGAAGACGTAGGTGACATCGGTGAGCGAGGAACCGAGGTGGCGGATCATCTTCACGCGCTGCGCCTCGCCGCCCGACAGCGTGCCCGACGGCCGCTCCAGCGAGAGATAGCCCAGGCCGATCTCCACGAACGAGTCGAGGGTCTGCTGGAGCGCGGTGAGCAGCGGCGCCACCGACGGCTCGGCCAGGCCGCGTACCCACTCGGCCAGGTCGCTGATCTGCATCGCGCACGCGTCCGCGATGCCGACCCCCTCGATCTTCGACGACCGCGCCGCCTCGCTGAGCCGGGTGCCGCCGCAGTCGGGGCAGGCGGTGAAGGTGACCGCCCGGTCCACGAACTCCCGGATGTGCGGCTGCATCGACTCCCGGTCCTTGGCCAGCATCGACTTCCGGATCCGCGGGATCAGGCCCTCGTACGTCATGTTGATGCCCGCGATCTTCATCCTGATCGGCTCGCGGTGCAGGAAGTCGTCCAGTTCCTTCCTGGTGTACTCGCGGATCGGCTTGTCCGGGTCGTAGAAGCCCGACTCGCTGTAGAGCCGGTAGTTCCAGCCGCCCGCCTTGTAGCCGGGGATGGTGAGGGCGCCCTCGCTGAGCGACTTGGAGTCGTCGTAGAGCTGGGCGAGATCGAGGTCGGTGACCGTGCCGCGGCCTTCGCAGCGCGGACACATCCCGCCGGTGATGCTGAAGCTCCGCTTCTCCTTGACGGTCTTCCCGCCGCGCTCGATCGTGACCGCGCCCGCCCCGCTGATGGAGGGGACGTTGAAGGAGAACGCCTTGGGGGAGCCGATGTGCGGCCGGCCGAGCCGGCTGAAGAGGATGCGCAGCATCGCGTTGGCGTCGGTGGCGGTGCCGACCGTGGAGCGGGGGTCGCCGCCCATCCGCTGCTGGTCGACGGTGATCGCGGTGGTCACCCCATCAAGGACGTCGACCTCGGGCCGCGCCAGCGTGGGCATGAAGCCCTGCACGAAGGCGCTGTAGGTCTCGTTGATCAGCCGCTGCGACTCGGCGGCGATCGTGTCGAACACCAGCGAGCTCTTGCCCGAGCCGGAGACGCCGGTGAACACCGTCAGCCGGCGCTTCGGTATCTCGACGCTGACGTCCTTGAGGTTGTTCTCGCGCGCGCCGTGTACGCGGATCACATCGTGGCTGTCGGCGGCGTGCGGCCCGGGCGACCCCGTCCCCGCGCCCGTCCCCGTGCCCGCCCCCGTGTCCGTCCTCTTGGCCATGCTCATCGTGCCTTCCTCTCCATGCCGCTCACGCTACGGGCGGGCGGGGCGCTCCGCTTCTCCGTTCCTGACCGACCGCGTGAAGGCACCGCGTGAAGGCTTCGCGTGAAGCATCGCGTGAAGGCCCCGGCGGCGCGGAGGGGTCAGCTCTCCCGGTGCACCTTGTGCTGGGCCGCCTGGGCGCGGGGGCGGACGACCAGCAGGTCGATGTTGACGTGCGAGGGCCGGGTGACCGCCCACTCGACGGTGTCGGCCACGTCGTCCGCGGTGAGCGGCTCGGCCACGCCCTCGTAGACCGCCGCGGCCTTGTCCTCGTCGCCGCGGTAGCGGTTCAGCGCGAACTCGTCGGTGCGGACCATGCCCGGGGCGATCTCGATCACCCGCACCGGGGCGCCGCACAACTCCAGCCGCAGGGTGGCGGCGATGGCGTGGGCCCCGTGCTTGGCGGCCACGTAACCGCCGCCGCCCTCATAGGCGACGTGGCCCGCGGTGGAGGACAGCACGACCACGGTGCCGTCGCCGGAGGCGATCAGCGCCGGCAGCAGCGCCTGGGTGACATTGAGCACACCCACCACGTTGACCTCGTACATCGCCCGCCAGTCGGCCGGGTCGGCGGTGGCGACGGGCTCGCTGCCGATGGCCCCGCCCGCGTTGTTGACCAGGACGTCGCAGCGTTCCAGACCGGCGGCGAAGGCGTCCACGGCGGCGCGGTCCGTCACGTCCAGCACCCGGGCCACGGCCTCGTGCCCGGCCTCGGTCAGCTCGGCGGCGAGCGCCTCGACGCGCTCCTCGCGGCGGGCGGCGAGGACGACGCGGAAACCGGCGGCGGCGAGACGGCGGGCGGTCGCGGCCCCGATCCCGCTGCTCGCACCGGTGACGACTGCGGTACGGGTGGTCATCGGCCCTCCTGAGGCGACGTGACGGTCGGGATCCGGGCGCCCGCGGGCACCCGCCGCGCGCCTGTGATCCATACGCAGGATATGACGGGCTGATTTGCCGCCAATCGGGGGACTGGCGATCGAAATCCGCTACGGCCGCGAGGGCCCGGGGAAAGGTGCACTGCGTCCGGCGCGCCGCCGGTCCGGAGCGTCCCTGTGCCAAGGAGTGAAAACAACCCATGACCCAGCACATCAGATTCACCCAACGGCCCCGCCGCGCCTTCCGCCGCTGGGGTGTCGCATCGGCCGGCGCCATCGCGGCCGCGGCACTCGTGACGGGTGCGCCGACGGCCGCCTGGGCGGCCGGCAGCGCCACCCCCGGTCCCCACTCCGGGATGAGCAACGCCTGTCAGCAGGGCCACGAGGGCCAGCACGGGAACGGCCATGACAACGGCCGTGAGCACAACAACGGCGGGCAGTACGGCGGTGGCCAGGAGCGCGGCTACGCGCAGCCCTCCATGGAGGGGAAGCACGGGACGGACGAGCGGTCCGCCGAGTCCGCCGAGTCCGAGAACGGCGCGTACGGCGCCGACGAGAACGCCCGCGAGGGCGACGAGGGCTACCGGGGCGACGAGTTCCGGGCGATCCCCGGCGCGGAGGCGGCGTACGCGGCCGTCGCCCGGTACACCGCTCTCACGCAGCCGTCGCAGCCCCAGGAGCAGGCCAAGCCCCAGCAGGAAGCCCGGCACGGGAACAACGAGGACCGCCACGGCGACAACGAGGCCCGGCACGGGAACGACGAGGACCGCCACGGCGACAACGAGGCCCGCCACGAGGAGGAGAAGCGGCACAACGACGGCCGTGTGACGCTCAGCGAGGCCGTGCGGATCGCCGAGTGCGAGGTCGGCGGCAAGGCCCTCGGTGCCGAGCTGGAGGACGAGTGCGAGGAGGACGAGGGGCAGAAGAGCCAGAGCCACGAGCAGGAGCGCAAGCGCGAGGAGTCGAAGCGCGAGTACTCCAAGCGTGAGGACTCCCGCAAGGAGAACTCCCGCAAGGAGGGCCACCGCAAGGAGCCGCAGGTGCGGACCGGCGGCGGCCAGGACCGGGAGCACCAGGACCGCGAGCACCAGAACCGCGAGGACCAGAACCGCGAGCACCAGAACCGCGAGGACCGCGAGAACAAGGACTCACAGCACAAGGAGTCCAAGAAGGTCTGGGACGTCGACGTCAAGCGCGGCCACGAGGTCTGGGAGGTCCTGATCGACCCGGAGACCGGCTGTGTCCTGAAGGTGACCCGGGAGGCCGACGACTTCTAACGGCTACGCGGCTTCTAACGGCCACGCGGCGCATACATGATCACAGCCACGCCGGCGAGGCAGATCAGCGCTCCGGCCACGTCGAAGCGGTCGGGGCGGTAGCCGTCGGCGACCATGCCCCAGGCCAGCGACCCGGCCACGAAGACGCCCCCGTACGCCGCGAGGATGCGTCCGAATTCCGCGTCCGGCTGGAGCGTGGCCACGAACCCGTAGGCGCCCAGCGCCATGATTCCGGCCCCGACCCACACCCATCCCCTGTGCTCGCGCACCCCCTGCCAGACCAGCCAGGCGCCCCCGATCTCCAGGAGGGCGGCCAGGAGGAACAGGGCGACGGAGCGTGCGACGAGCATAGGGGAAGGGTACGGGCGGGGCGGGCGGCCGGGCCCGCGCCCGGCTAGAGCCGCTTCGCGCTGCGGAACAGCTGGGCGTAGAAGCCGTTGCCGTCGATGCGCGAGGCGCCGCCCTTGTCGCCCATGGTGGGGCCGTTGACCTCCTTGCGGCTGGAGATGAACACCCGGTGGCCGTCGGTGTCCACGCCGAGGTACAGGGCGACGTGGTCCATGTGGTTCCCGGTGCGGTGGTCCATCTTGAAGAACAGCAGGTCGCCCGGTTGCAGCACATCGATGTTGTTCGGGCGGGTGTACCAGGGGGCGGGCCCCTGGATCTTGATGATGTCGGTGCCCACGGTGGAGCGGGCCATGCCGTCGGCGGTGCGCGGCAGCCCGTCGCCGACGGTGTTGCTGGCCCGCAGCGGGTAGCGGGCGCGGTAGCCGAAAATCATGCGCATGTAGCCGGAGCAGTCCAGCGCCCGGTAGCGCTCCTGGCGCGGCTGCATGGTGGTGCCGTCCCGGAAGGTGTACGGGATGCCCAGGTAGTCGTAGAAGTCGTTCTGCTCCAGACGGTCGACGCCGTCCGGCTTGAACGGCCCGAAGACGGCGTCCCCCGCGTACGGGATGCCCTCGTCGTCCTTCTTGATCGGCGCGCCCTGGACGTACTGGAAGGCGAGCGCGAAGACGTCGTCCTCCTCGCTGCCGTAGTACTGCTTGAACCAGTCCTTGAACCACTGCTCCTTCTCGGCGCCCTGGCGCCACGGCTCGGGCATGAGCCGCACCCAGTCCTCGGTCACCACGCGGGAGGTGGTGTTGGCGGGCTCGGCGAAGGTGCGGCTGGGGCCCTTGAGGGTGGCGGTGCGGGCGCCGTCGGTGAAGGTGGCGAGCACCTGGCCCTTGGAGCCGCGGAGCACGGTGCGGTCCGGGTTCTTCAGCCGCTCCCAGGTCCGGGCCCCGGTGTCGGGGGCGCTGTTCTCCAGCTGCGGGTCGTCCGTGACCTTCTGCACGGCCGGGGCCTTGTCCTGCTCCTCCTGGCGCAGCTCCACCGTCAGGTAGGCGCTGGCGCCGAGCAGCGCGAGCACGGTCACGGCGTGCAGCGCAGAGCGCTTCTTCGTGGTCTTCTTGGCAGACATGGTCGGCTCCGAGGTGGGGTCAGGCGGACGGCATGACGCCGAGCAGGATCCCGGCGGTGAGGACGACATACGCCATGAGCGTCACCGAGCCGGTGGCCAGCAGCGTGGGCCCCTTGGGCTGGCGCACCAGCTGGTAGGCGATCAGGCCGGGGACGATGAATCCGAGGGTCTGGTTGCTGTACATCAGCGGGAACTCGATCGTCAGCGCGATCATCACCGTGGCCTGCAGCAGCACGCCGGTGAGCACGACCGCCGCGAACAGCCGCTTGCCGTAGAGGATCACGAAGCGCTGCAGCAGCAGGGTGCACACATAGGTGAGCACCGTGACGCCGAGGACCATGGCGGCGCGCTGGAGGTCCTCGACGAGGGTGAGGGCGAGCCAGCCGGGGGTGATCATGCCACCGGGCGAGAGGTTGGTCGTCAGGTAGCAGACGAGCGAGAACATGAGCCCGAGCGCGATACCGAGCGCGGCGATCTCTGGGGTGAGGACGGAGGGGATCAACGCGGCTCTCCTGGGCTGTGCCACTGCTGGTCTTCGGCGGGGGGCTGGTCTTCGGCGGGGCGCCGGCCCGCCGCGTGCGGCTGGGTCGCCGTGCGGGACTGGTCCGCCGTGCGGGGCTGGTTCGTCGCGTGCGGCTGGTCCGCCGTGCGGGGCTGGTTCGTCGCGTGCGGCTGGTCCGCCGGGCGCGGCCGGCTCCCCGGGCGGGGCCGGATCGCCAGGTGGGGCCGGTCCGCCGTGCGGGGCGTGGGCGGCACCCGGGGCTCGAAGAAGCCGCGGGGGCGCGCCGAGCCGTCGTGCGCGTGCGTCGGCTGCGGGGTTCGCCGCTGGGCGTACCGCGTCTCGTACGCCTCCGGGTACCGCTGGTAGGGGTCGATGCGCGGGGCGTACAGCTGGATCGTGTCCACGTGCTCGGGCATGCCCGTCCGCGGGTTCACCGGGCCCGAAGCCGGGCCCGAAGCCGGGCCTGACGCCCCGCCCGAAGCCGGGTCGGACGCGGGATCGGCGGGGTCGGGCGCGGGATCGGCGGCGGGGCCGTCGGCGCTCTCGCCGGGCGTCTCGCCGCGGGCGGCGGGCATCTCGGCGGTGTCGGTGGTGACGCCGGGAGTCACGCCGGGAGTCGCGCCGGGAGTCTCGTCGGGGGCGTCGTCCGGCGGGAGTTCGGCGAGGTGCTCCAGGAGCAGCTCGCCCTGGCCGTGGATGTTGCCGATGGCGACCAGCGAGGAGTCGGGGCCGAGCATCTCCAGCATCCGTGCCATGAACTCCTCCGGGTCGCGCCGGTCGCCGCCGAGATCCACGGCGCGCGAGCGCAGGGGGGCCGGGATGGCGTCGATGGCGGACTTGGCCGGGTGGCCGATCACGAAGACGTGCTCGGGGTCGAGGTCGGGGATGATCTCGCCCATCTGGCCGTTGCGTTCCACCCGGTCGGGGCGGCAGTTGATGACGACGTTGAGCGGGCGGTGGATCGCGCCGAGGTCGAGCAGCTGGTTGATGTTCATCAGCGTCGACTCGGGGTCGTTGGCCGCGAAGACGTTGGCGAAGCGCAGCCGCTTGCCCTCGGTGGTGCGGTAGCGCTCGACCGACAGCACGCCGGGGTCCGGCGGCGCGTCGTACATGCCCTGCAGGGCCACCTTGCGCTCCACGCCGAGGAGTTCGGCGACGGCGAGCGCGATCGCCACGTTCTCCTTGAAGGTGAACCAGCTGAATCCGCGCAGCTCCTCGTCGGTGACCGTCTCCGGATCGGCGTAGATCAGGCGGCAGTTCCGGGCGTCGGCCTCCTCCTGGAGGATGTGCAGGCGCTCCTTCTCGGCGGTGACGCAGATGCCGCCCTCCGGCATGGAGCGGGACAGCGAGCGCGCCACGTCGTCCAGGGTGGGGCCCATTTCGGCGAGGTGGTCCTCGCGTACGTTGCACAGCACGCCGATCGTGGAGCGGATCAGCTTGGACTGGTTGATCTCCTGGAGCGCCGGCATGACCGCCATGCACTCGATGACCAGGGCGTCCGGGCGGTACGCGGCGGCGCGCCGCACGATGCCGATCTGCTCGACGACGTTGGCGATGCCGAACTTGCGGTAGACCGGCTCCTCGGTGGCGTCGGGGTGGATGAACCGGGCCGCCGTCCCGGTGGTCTTGGCCACGGTGACGAGGTCGCCGCCGCGCAGCGCGCCCGCGCACAGCCGGGTGATGGACGACTTGCCGCGGATGCCGTTGACCAGCACCCGGGTGGGGATGTGGTCCAGGTTGGCGAAGTGCCGCCGCTGCTCCACGATCCCGGCGACCAGCAGTATCGCGCAGCACACCATGAGCACGGTGTAGAGGAAGAGCACGGTGTTCAGTTCCTTCCGGCGAGGGACCGGGCGCCGTCCCGTCCGCGCTGCTGCCCCTGCAGCTGCTGCCTGATGAGTTCCAGGCTGCGGACGACGGCGCCCACCTCGTCGTGGTGGCGCGGGAAGAGGACGGTACGCCGGTCGCCGTCCGCGAGCGCCTCGGCCTGGTCGGCGAGGGCGCGCAGCGGGCGGACGACCACGATGTGCAGCCAGCCCAGGCAGGCCGCCGCCGCGGTGAGGCCGAGCATCCCGACCAGCACGGTGCGGTTCTGCAGGGTGTACGCGGGGATGTCGAGCCGGGACGCGGGCTGCCAGCTGACGACGCTCCAGTCGAGGGTCTTCGCCGCGCCGCCGCCCAGCATCGGGGCGACGGCCTCGACCCGCACCTCGTCGCCGCGCTGGACCTCGGCGCGGACGGCCTTGCCGTCGACGAGCGGGGTCAGGTGCCCCGGCATCTTCTGGAAGGCGCGGTAGCCGGAGTTCCCGGCGATGACCTGTCCCTTGGCGTCGACCACGCGGAGCTCGCCGAGGCCGGGGCGGCGCAGCAGCGCGTTGACGAAGTCGATGTCGAACTCGCCCACGACCGCGGCGCCCGCCTGCCCCTGGAGGGGGGCCGTGGCGCGGATGACGGGCTTCTTGCCGCCGTGCCCGGACACCTCCAGGGACTGGTCCGAGGGGCGCTCGCCGGTGGCGTGGTGCGGCTTGTGGCCGGCCCGGGCGAGCACCTCGCCGTCGGTGCCGAGCACGTAGACGGACTCGTAGCGCGGGTGTTCCTCGATGGTGCGCTCCAGCACGGCCGTCATGTCGTGGGCGGAGGTGCGGCCGCCGATCAGGGCGGCGACGGCGGACAGGTCCGCGTGGCCCTCGTTGAGCGCCCGGCGCACCCGGTCACTGATCGTCGCGGTGCGCGCCTCCTGGTCGCTGACCACCTGGGCCGGGATGTGGACGCTGGAGTCGGGGCGGTTGAGCAGCAGGGTCAGCGGGACCGACCAGGTCAGCAGCAGCGCGGCGCAGACGGCGACCAGGGCGCGGGTGCCCAGGCGCCGGCCGCCGCGGGCCGCGGGCGCGGCGTCGTCCGGGTGGTGTTCCTCGCTCAGCTGCCGGCGCAGCCGCTCCAGCGCGCGGCCGATCCGGGCGGCCTCGCCGAAGCGGGGCACGGTCACCGGGCGGGCCAGGTCGCCGCGAGTGAGCCGGCGGCTCTCCAGGAACAGCCGGATGAGGGGGCGCTGGACGGTGCCGAGCAGCAGCGCGATGGCGAGCCCACCGATGGCCAGCAGCGCGCCGGCCGCGGCCAGGCCGAACGCCGGACGGGCCAGCCGGGAGGTGCGCTCGGTGACGCCGACCTGGGTGACGACGCTCAACCCCAGACCGGTGGCGACCGTGGAGTCGCCGGGCTGGGCGGCGGCCAGCGAGGCGTAGCCGCCGACGGTCCGCCGGTCGCCCGTGGCGCCACCGGTGAGGGCGCCGCTGACGCCCGCGTAGCCGCCGGAGCCGGGCTCCTTGGCGCTGAGCGGGTTCTGCCGGGCCTTCTTGGCGGCGGCGGTGGCGAAGGTCTTCAGCTGGTGCTGAGCGCCCTCGGCGTCGAGGGCGCCGTCGCTGCTGAGGATCGCGCCGGTCGAGTCGACGACGCCGATGGAGCGGCCCGCGCCCAGGCGCACCCCGGGCACCTTCAGATTGCTGGAGGCGATCAGGAGCTGCTGGGGCCGGCCCTCCCAGGAGAGCAGGGCGAGCGCGAGCAGCCGGGTCTGGCCGTTGCGCAGCCGCACCAGGCGCGGCGCCAGGCCGTCCTCGCCGGAGAGCTTGGTGCGGTCGATCACGGTGAGCGGCACGGTCTCGCCGCGGGCGGCGAGCAGCTTGCCCGACTTGATCTCGATAACCGCGGTGCCGCTCCACTTCTGGTAGACGCTGCTCGTCTTGTCGAGGACGGCGTCGGCGGAGACGGGCTTGCCCTCGCTGAAGAGGAGCGCGGTGCGGGTGAGGTCGGTGACGGACTCGTCGAGCGAGGCCCGCAGGGCGACGGCCCCGTCCTCGGCGAAGTGCTGCTGTGAGGTCAGCACCGCTTTGGGTATGAGGACGTTCTCGGCCTTGCCGAGGGTGAGGGCGGTGATTCCCGCCAGGGAGAGGAGCAGGACCGAGAGAATGGCGATAGGGGGACGAATGCCACCTATCAGCGACATATCTGCCCGTCGGCGGATCTTTCGCCGCCGCTTCGGCGCCGAAGCGGCCACGGGGGCTCCTCTCTGGAATTCGTGGGGGGTGCGCCGTCCAGAGGCGCGCCGACGCGCGGGCCCTGGGGCGCGCGGCCGCGCATACACGCGCGACCCGTGGGGTTTGGATCGATGAGTGAGGCGAAGGGTTGCGCGAGAGGACGAAAATGTGAGTCAGATCGCTCCGCCGGACCCCCGGCGACCTCCCGGCAACCCTCCGTCAACCGGACGTCCACCCGTCGTCAACCTTCCGGCAGCCCCGTCTGTCTTCCGTTCCCCCATGAGAGCCGCTTCCCCGAAGACCGCCCTCGCCGCCCTGGCGCTCACCGCCCTGGCCGTCGCCCTGCTGATCTGGACCCTCGCCCCGCACGGCGGGAGGACCCCCGGGGGCGACGGGAGCGGGGCGACGGGAGCGGCGGGCCTGCCGCGGCGTCCCGCACCGACCTGGAGCGCCGGATCACCGACTACACCGCCCGCTTCGGCGCGGACACCGGCTATCTGCCGCCCGGGCACGCCGACCGCGAGGCCGTCGCCCACGCCGTCGGGCTCCTCCTGGACGGCCGGCGCGCCCAGGCCGCGGCCCGGCTCGCCGCCCTGGACTTCGACCTCCGTACGGTCACCGACAGCGCCACCGGCCGGCGCTACGCCGAGATCGCCGACCGCACCGACACCGGCCCCGCGCCGCGCGGCTGGGGGCGGGTGTACCTCGACCTGTCGGCCCCCGTGCGCTGGTCCGTCCAGGTCCCCCACCCCGTCGCGGACGCCCGTACGGAACAGCTGGGCGTCGGCGTCCTGCGCGGCACCCCGGGCGGCGCCCTCGTCATCGCCGGCGCGCACCGCGACGCGGGCACCGGCGACGCGGCCGACGTGGCCCACCGGCGCGACACCGTCTTCGCCGCGGTGTGCGCCGAACTCGCCGGGCGCGGACTCCCCGGCCTCCAGATCCACGGCTTCGCCGACGACTCGGCCCCCGACTACGACGTCATCGCCTCCACCGGCCGCGCCACCCACGAGAGCCGCGCCGCCGCCCGCGCCCTCGCCACCGCCCTCCGCACCCGCGACTTCACGGTCTGCCGCGCCTGGGCCCGCTCCTGCCCCCTGGAGGGCCACACCAACGAGCAGGGCCGCACCGCCGCGGCCCGGGACAGCACCTTCCTCCACGTCGAGTTCGCCAACGCCATCCGCACCGACCACCGGGCGGCCGCCCGCGCCGTCGCGGCGATGAACGAGGTGACGGCGCGCTGGGAGGGCGGCTCGGGGCCGGCGCCGCTTCACCGGTGACATCACCGGGGGAAGGGCCGCTCAGGACTCGGCTTCCAGCCTCGCGAGCCACCGCCCCGCCCGGGCCGCCGCGTCCTGCCAGGGGCCGCTCGCCGCGTACTCGAACGCCCTGCGGGCGCCGGTGAGGTCGCCGGATCCGAGGAGGCTCGCGCCCAGGTTGATGGCGGACATGCCGCCCTGGACGGGGTGCCCGGTGGCCATGACCTGGCGGTACACCTCCCGTGCCTCGTCTTCGCGGTCGTTGTCGGACAGCATCCGGGCCAGATCGAAGGCGGCGGCCGGGGAGTGGTGGGGGTGGCCGGTGCGGACGGCGCGCTCGTACGCCTCGCGGGCGGCGGGGAAGTCGCCGTCCCGGTGGAGGCTCTTGGCGAGCTTGACGGCTGCCAGAGTGGCGAGTTCGGGGTCACCCGAGGTGACGGCCTCGCGGCAGGCGTCGTCGTAGCACTGCCGGGCGCCGACGTCGTCGCCGCGGCCCTCCCGCAGGCGGGCACGGCACAGCAGGACCAGGGCGGTCTCGTCGGGGCCGGCGAGGGCGATGACCCGGTGCAGAGCGTTCCGCGCCTCGTCCGGTGGCCGCTGGGCGGGGATTTCGCAGAGGTAGTAGTGGGTGCGGGCCCGGTGGTCGCCGGCGTCGATGGCGGCGGTCAGGGCGGCGAGGGCCGCTTGGGGCGGCTCTTGGTGGGCCACCCACCGGCCGTAGTCGAAGAGGGGCGGAACGGCGGCGTCCGGGAGTGGGGGAATGGGCCCGAGCGCCGCGAGACGCTGCTGGGCGAGGGATGCCGTGTCCCCGGCCGCGGCGAGCCGGTAGGCGTCGAGGGCCTCCGCGACGGTGAACTCCGCCACGAGCAGGTCGCCGAGCGCGAGGGCGGCGCGGGAGGCGATGTCGGAGTCGGGAGACCGCGCGGCGGCCTCCCAGGCGGCCCGCGCGCCCGCGTAGTCCCCGGTGTGTTCCCGCGCCAGGCCGAGGAACGCCGCGTAGGCCGGCTTCTGCTCCTCGGCAAGCAGCGGTCGCAGCCGGTCCAGGACCACGAGGGCCTGTGCGAACCGCCCGTCCGTGATGAGGTCCTCCGCCAGGGCCGCCATCCGCATGGGGTCGCCGCTCGCCACGACCTGCCGCGCCGGCGGCGGGAGTTGCTCAAGCGCCTCCCGCAGGGCCGCCAGTTCACCGAGCCTGGCCTCGGCCCGGTCCGCCTCTTCGGGGTCCGCTCCGTCCTTGGCGCGCTCGTACGCGGCGCGGGCGCCTTCGAGGTCCCGGTCCGCCACCAGCAGGTCTCCGAGCAGATTGGCGGCCATCGGCGCGTGGCCGTCCAGACCCGACCAGGCCGCGCGGGCGAGGGCGGAGCGAGCCGCCTCCTGCTCGCCCCGCTCCAGCAGGATGAGCCCGCGACCCAGCTCCGCGGTGGCGCGCACCCGTGGGTCGTCGGCTTCGGTCAGCGGCGCCAGTACGTCGAACAGGGCGTCCTTGTCACCCCGTCGCAGCAGGTCACCGGCCTCCCGCAGGGCCGTTCCCCAGTCGGGGTCCAGGGGCGGGGCGTCGGAGTGGTCGCGCGGCTCCGGCCGGCGGGCGTCCCAGGGTCCGTCGTCCTCCTCGGCCGCGTCAGGCCGGTCGAGGGCGTCACGGACCGTGGTCATACGCGCGGCGAGGTCCGGGTCGGCCGCTCGGATGCGGGCCAGGTCGGTCCGCAGGTCGAGGAGCTGGGACCACAAGACGCCCCGGCCGCGTTCGAGGAACTCGACGGCCAGGGCGGGGCGGTCGGCGTCCAGCGCCACCCGTGCGGCCTGGGAGGCCAGACCCTGCCCCCGCGTCAGCGGCGCCTCGCGCACCGCCCGCGGCTTGCCCCGCCACGCGGAGAGCGACAGCAGCTCCAGCAGGAGACGGCAGGCGTCGAGCACCTCTTCGCCGGAGCGGTCGGCGACCGTCACCCACATCCGGGCGGCGTGGAAGCGGGTGTCCGCGGACGCCGTGTCGAGGGTGGCCACCTGGCGCAGGATCTCCGCGGCCTCGGGGCTCCGGAAGGTGCCGTCCGGTTGCTCGCCCCGGCGGGCCAGCACTTCGCCCAGCAGGACCGCCGACACCGGCGCCCGCTCGTGGCCGACGGCTGTCACCACCTCGCGCAGCAGGGTGACGGCCAGCTCCAGGTCCGTCTCCGCCCGGCCGTCCTCCCACCGCCGGAAGAGGACGCAGGCCGTGTTGTGCGCGGTCAGCACCCGGCTGCGCTCCGGCCGGTCGGCGCGGGCCAGCATGCGCAGCCCCAGCTCCACGGCGCGGTCCCGCGCGGCGCCGTGCCCCGTCGGCACACGGGACCGGTCGGCGTGGATGCTCAGCAGTGTGGCGACCGCGTTGTCGTGCGGGAAGGACCCGGGCCGGGCATGCCGCAGGCCCTCCTCGGCGTAGGCCACCGCCCGCGTGAAGTCCTCCTCGTCGCCCTCGCTCAGCCAGCGGCGCCGGAACGCGCTCGCTGCGGTGGTCAGCCGCTCCGCGCGGGCGGGGTGGCGCTTCGGGGTGGCGTCGACCACCGTGGCGATGGCGTCCACCGCTTCCTGGAGGTCGGAGGGGATGCCGTGGTCGGCATGGCGCTGGAGCAAGGTCGTGGAGAGGTTGTACAGGACGCCGAGGGCCCGGTCGCCGTCCCGGCCCCCGCCGTCATCCCCGCCGGCCCCGCCGTGGTCGGCGGTACGCGACCTCGCCCACTCCCGGGCCGCCCGGAGCATCTCCACGGCCCGGTCCAGGTCCGCGGGGTCTCTGCGGAGTTGGTAGCGGAGGCTGAGCGCCCCGGCCAGATGCACCCGGGCCGGGGACTCCGGCGGTTGCGGCGTCCCTGTCGCGCAGGCGCGCAGCGCCAGGGTGACGGCCTGGTCGAGGTCGTCGTGGCGATCCGCCTGTTCGTACCGTTCGCGGTGGTTGGCGGACTGCTGGGCGAGCCAGCCCGCCAGCCGGGGATCGCCGGGATCGGCGCGGGTCAGCGCGGTGGCGCCGTGGTCGATGGCGCGGTCCAGGTCCGCCAGGGTGCGGGTGGCCGCGGCGCGCAGGCGCAAGGCGGTGGACAGCTCGACGAGGTATTCGGGGCGCTCGGGGTGGTCCCCGGGGAGCAGGGCGAGGATCCGCTCGCCGCGGTCGACCGCCCGGTCGATGTCGCGCGCGTCGTGCGCCAGCTCGTAGCGCGCCCGGTAGGCGACCATGAGGCCGGCCAGACAAAGGGCGGCGAGCTCGCCCCAGCCCCGGGTCGAGGCCCGGTCGAGCACCTTCTCCCAGGCGTCGACGGCCGCGTCCACATGCGCCCGGGACCAGTCGCGCGCGAAGAGGTTCAGATGGAGCGTGCCGTACAGCTCCAGGGTTCTTTTCAGCAGCGGGGAGTGCTCGGGCAGCAGAGCGGCGGCCTCGCCGGCGGCGTCGATCGCGGCCCTCAGGTCGTCGGCCGGCGCTTCCACGCCGCCCGTGTGATGCCACAGCGCGCCAGCGTAGTTGATCAGCATCGCCGCCCGGCCCACCGGGGGGAAGGGGTGGGCCAGGGCGCGGCGGTAGGCGTCGATCGCCGCACCCATCAGCCGCCGGTCCTGGGTGCGGCTCGCCAACTGCTGTCTCGCGGTAGCCAGATGGAACAGGCGCACCGCCGACTGGCGTGGCCCGTCGGCGTGCTCGACCGCCGCGGCGCAGTGCTCCACCGCCTCGCGCAGCAGCGCCGGGTCCGCGTGGTGCTCACTCAGCGCCAGCAGGGCCGTGCCGAGGTCGTCGCGCATCGAGTGGTGGTCCGGGCTGCCTGGCGGGGTGTGCGCCAGCGCGTCGCGGACGCGGCGTACGGCCTCCTGGAGCAGTTCCAGGTCGCGCTCGCGAGCGCCGGCCTCCCGAAGGGATCTGGCGAGGTTCGCCTCCAGATGGCCGTCGCCCGGACGGAGCGCGACGGCCCGCAGGCCGGCCTGGACTGCCTGGCGCAGCAGGGAGAGCTCGCCGGCGCTGATGCCGACCATGGTGAGAAGGCGCCCCAGCCGGTCGAACCGGAAGGCCCGTACGTCGCGGGTCGCGGGCCGCGCGGCGAGTGCGATGGCTGCCTCCACCAGGTCCAGACAGGTCCGGTCGGAGGTCTCCGCCTCCGTCAGGCCGGTCAGGAGTGCCTCCCAGAGGCCCGTCTCGGCACGGATGTCGGACGGCGCCTGATCGAGGAACTCCAGGGCCAGCCGGATCGCTTCCCGCGTCAGGTCCGGCTCGCGGCCCCGTGCTCCGGCGCGCAGCAGGACGGGCAGCATGTTGGTCGCGCAGGCCAGGCGCGTGCCGCCGGAGAGCAACGGGAGGGCCTCCCGGTAGACGTCCACCGCCTCGCGCAGGGCGGCGAACGACCCCGTGCGGTGCTCGATCCGCGCCAGGACGTTGCCGAGGTCATAGAGCGTCCTGCCGCGCCGCGCCGGGTCGTCGAAGCCCGCGGCGGCCTCGCGTAACAGGTCGGTGGCCAGCCGGAGATCCTCCGGATCCCCGGTGGTCGAGCCGCGTCGCTCGACGAGCAGGCCCGCCGCTCCCAGGTGCGCGGCGCGCGTCCCGGGCCCGTCGGCCGCTTCCGCGCCGGCCAGGTGGGCCTCGATGGCCGCGTCGAGTACGTCCCGGTCGGCCGGGGCGTCGTAGGGCGTGAAGTCGTCGGCGGATTCACCGGCTTCGCTCATGGGCACTGCTCCGCCGGCTCGACGGTCAGCACGTCGGCGAGGTCGACCGCGACCCGTCCCGCCTTCGTGGACAGCGTCAGCCGCCCGTCGGCCGCGGTGGCGGCGGAGCCGCACAGCGTCGTGCCGGGCGTCCGCAGGCGCAGTTTCGGGCCCGACTTCTCCGGCCCGTACCAGGTGGTGCCCACGGCGGCCACGAGCAGCGCGGTGCACAGGAGCGTCGCGACGATACCGCGGCGCAGGTCACCGAGCGCGGCCTGGGCCGTGAGGTGGTCCTGGGTGACCGTGGAGATGGTGAAGTCGACCGGTGTGAGCGCCGGTTTGCCGTTGTGCGCGCGCAGCAGCCAGTAGGCGCCGAGGGCGCCGACGAGCAGGGCCGCCAGGAGCAGACAGCCGATGACGATGTGCCAGGGCGCGGCCACCTTGTCGATCTCACTGCGCCCGCGGATGAGGCCGAAGCCGATCAGGGCGAGCAGGAGCCCCGCCAGGCCGTTGCGCCAGGAGAGCGCGGCCTCGCGCACCCGCGGGAGCTCGGCGCGCAGCTCCCGGTGGCTCTCCTGGCCGCGGGCGGCGTCCGATCCGTCGGCGGGCGGGCCGGGCCCGAGGACGAGCGTCATGATGTGCTGATCCGCAGCAGCCAGAACGCCCCGCAGCCGACCTTGTCCGCCGGCCGCCCGGGGTGGTCGTCCGCGCAGGTGCAGATGACCGGCTCGAGGCGCTCGCCCGGAGGGGGCGCGGAGCGCCGGGCTCCGCGCGTCAGGCGGAAGCTCTTGTACGTGCCGGCGACGACGGGCACGTGGATGACCGTTCCGCAGCGCGGGCAGGGCCCCCTGAGCTCGGCGGTCCCCGGCCCCACTTCGGTCAGGGTGAAGTCGGCCGCGGCACGCTCCGCGTACGAGTCCTCGGTGACTTCGGCGTAGGGCAGTGCGCTCACGTTTCCTCGCTTGTCGGGCGGGGCTCAGGGCCCGGTGTGGGTGAAGGCGGCCCACCGGCTCGGCCGGTCGGGGTCCCGGTCGCGCAGCCGCAGCACCGCTTCGGCGGCCGCCGTGGCCGACAGCTCCGGTCTGAACCTCCCCTCGCACATGAGGGAACGGAAGACCCGCTCGGCCAGTTCCGTCGCCGTGTCGGCGTCGATCGACCACAAGGCCGCCAGCACATGCCGGAATCCGGCGTAGTGCAGTCCCGCGCCCAGGGTGATCACCTCGTCGCTGAGCCCGAGTCCTCCGGAGGCCGTCATGCAGGCGGAGAGGAACCCGAAGTCGCCGTCGTAGCGGCCGCGGCTCAGCTCACCGACCGTCAGGGTCCCGTCGCTGAGCAGCAGTCCACCCCGCGACGGGTCGAACACGTCCTGCTGTCCGTGGCAGCTGAAGTGCGCCCACCGGTGGTCGGCGAGCCGCTCCAGCACCGCCTTGCGCGTCGCCTCCCGCCCCGCCAGTACGGTCAGCCGGTCGTCGCCGAAAATCTCGCGCAGCAGCTCCACTTCCGCCAGGGTCTGCGGCAGCGGTGGTTGACCCGGGACCTCGCCCACCGCCACGACCAGCAACTTCTCCGGCCTGCCAGCGGGCCCTCGGGGTGGGGCGGTGGGCGGCCGGGCGGCGTGCGCGAGGGCGCGGAGGGTGGGGGTGTAGGAGGAGACCGTCCGGTCGAGGACGCTGCGTCCGCTGCCGTCGTGATGTCCGGCGGCGTGGAGGGGGAGGAACGACAGCAGCCCGCTGGGGCACCACCAGATCCGGTGATCCTCGCGGGCCGCGGGATCGTCCGCCCTCAGCGCGCCGAGCACCGGCCCGGCCACGGTCTTCCACAGCCAGGCCAGGTCGTGCGGAAGTTTCTCGTCCAGCTCGGCCTGGGCCCGGCCGAGCGCGAGCTTGGCCTGGTGGTGGGCCTGGAAGGTGGCGGCGACCGGCCGGACCCGGGCCCGCTCCTGCGTGTGGTGGAGTAACTGCGCCGCCTCGTCGACCTGCCGCAGCCGGTCCAGGTGCGCCGCGGTGCGCTCCTGGAGTTCGTCCAGCGCGAGGGCGGGAAGCGGCACGGGGGTCGCGCCGCCGCCGGTCACCAGCAGCGCGTCGCACCGCTGCGCGGTGATGTTGATCAATACGCCGGTGCCCTCACCGACCCCCGGCGTCAGGTCCGCCAGCCGCGGCGGAGCCAGGAAGTCCGCGAACTCGGGCCCCAGCCGGCGCACGCGCTCCACCAGGTCGTCCCACTCCCGCGCCAGCGCGATCCGCCGGTCGGTCGACCGTGCCTGCCCGGAGTGGGGGTCCCCCGCCATCACACCCCGGGTCAGGGCCAGACCAGGCAGTACGGCTGATGCCCCGCCTCGTGCAGCCGGTGGGAGAAGTCCTGCCACTCGTGGAGCAGCCGGTAGACCGTGAAGGCGTCGCGCGGGCCGCCGCGGTCGGGGACGGTGGACCAGATGAACGCGGCGGCGCCCACCGCTTCCTCGCCGACGCCGCGGAGCGGGTCGACGGCCGTCATGGGGAGCTTGACCACGGCGTAGTCGGGGTGGAGGACGACGAGTTCGAGCGGGGGCACCTTGTGGAGGGGGACGCCTTCGATGCCGGTGAGGACCATCGCGGCCACCGTCTCCGGCTTGATCTTGGTGAACATGCCGTGGCCGAGCTCGTCGCCGCCGAGCTCCTCGGGGCGCATGGAGATGGGCACGCGGGCGGCGGTCGCGCCGTCGGGCGCGCCGAAGTACTTGTACGTCACCCCCATACGACCGCCCCCGCCCCTGCGTGCGCCGCCCGCGTCCTTGCGCCTATGGCGGCCGGGGCGGGCGCGCTCGGGACCTCGATCGTCGGTCCCTTCACCCAGTTCGCCACCGCGATGCATATCTCCACCCGACCACTCGCGGCACCTGCCGCGCAACCCGATCATCGTGTCAGAGACCTCCCCCGCGCCAGTCGTGTGAAACGCCCGGCGGCAGTTCTTCGTAAGCCTCTGACAACATGGCATGCGTGAGCTATCCGTACGCAGCCCCAGTTTCGCAGACGCTTTTCGACCGCGCGGCCGTCGTGACGCCCGGCGGCGTGAATTCTCCGGTGCGGGCCTTCCGCGCCGTGGGGGGTACGCCCCGTTTCATGGTGTCCGGTACCGGTCCGTACCTCACCGACGCCGACGGACGGGAGTACGTCGACCTCGTGTGCTCGTGGGGGCCGATGATCCTTGGCCACGCCCACCCCGAGGTGACGGCGGCGGTGCAGGCCGCCGTGGCGCGGGGGACCTCGTTCGGGACGCCGGGGGAGGGGGAGGTCGCGCTCGCCGAGGAGATCGTGGCCCGGGTCGACCCGGTCGACCAGGTGCGCCTGGTCTCCTCGGGCACCGAGGCGACCATGTCGGCGATCCGGCTGGCACGCGGGTTCACCGGGCGGGCCAAGGTGATCAAGTTCGCGGGCTGCTACCACGGGCACGTGGACGCGCTGCTGGCCGCGGCGGGGTCCGGGGTGGCCACCTTCGGGCTGCCGGACACGCCGGGCGTGACGGGCGCGCAGGCCGGGGACACCGTGGTGCTGCCGTACAACGACCTGGAGGCGGTGCGGGCCGCCTTCGCCGCGCACCCCGACGAGATCGCCTGTGTGATCACCGAGGCCTCGCCGGGCAACATGGGCGTGGTGCCGCCGCTGCCGGGGTTCAACGCGGGGCTGAAGGAGCTGTGCGCCGAGCACGGCGCGCTCTACATCTCCGACGAGGTCATGACCGGCTTCCGGGTCTCGAAGGCCGGGTGGTACGGGATCGACGGCGTGGAGCCGGACCTGATGACCTTCGGCAAGGTGATGGGCGGCGGCTTCCCGGCCGCCGCGTTCGGGGGGCGTGCCGAGGTCATGGCGCGGCTCGCCCCGGCCGGCCCCGTCTACCAGGCGGGCACGCTGTCCGGGAACCCGGTCGCGACCGCGGCGGGCCTGGCGCAGCTGCGGCTGCTGGACGACGCGGCGTACGAGGCGGTGGACGCGGCGTCCGCGCGGCTGCGGGCGCTGGTGACCGAGGCGCTGGCCAAGGAGGGCGTCGAGCACCGGGTGCAGGCCGCCGGAAACATGTTCTCGGTGTTCTTCACCGGCGACGAGGTCACCGACTACGAGAAGGCCAAGGCCCAGCAGGCGTTCCGGTTCACGGCCTTCTTCCACTCGATGCTGTCCCAGGGCGTCTACCTGCCGCCGTCCGCCTTCGAGTCGTGGTTCCTGTCCACGACGCACGACGAGCGGGCGCTGGAGCGGGTGGCGGAGGCTTTGCCGGGGGCGGCGCGGGCCGCCGCCGAGGCGACTGAATGATGGGGTCCATGACGAAGAGCGACAACGACATCACCGTCGTGCACGTGATGCGGCACGGCGAGGTGGAGAACCCCATGGGGGTGCTGTACGGGCGGCTGCCCGGGTACCACCTCTCGGAGCTCGGCCGCCGGATGGCCGACCGGGTCGCCGAACACCTGGCGGAGCGCGACATCACCCATGTCGTGGCCTCGCCGCTGGAGCGGGCGCAGGAGACGGCGGCGCCGATCGCCAAGGCGCACGGCCTGGAGGTGGCCACCGACCAGCGGCTGATCGAGGCGGCGAACGTCTTCCAGGGGAAGACCTTCGGCGTGGGCGACGGCGCGCTGCGCCGCCCGGCCAACTGGAAGCACCTGACCAACCCCTTCCGTCCGTCCTGGGGCGAGCCCTACATCGACCAGGTCGTGCGGATGATGGCGGCCATCGGCGTGGCGCGGGACGCCGCGCGCGGGCACGAGGCGGTGTGTGTCAGTCACCAGCTGCCGATCTGGATCGTGCGCAGTTTCGTCGAGCGGCGGCGGCTGTGGCACGATCCGCGTAAGCGGCAGTGCACCCTGGCCAGCCTGACCACCTTCACCTACTGCGGCGACAGGATCGTCTCGGTCGGATACAGCGAGCCGGCTCGCGATCTGGTCCCGGCGCATCTGCTGGCGGGTGCCAAACCGGTGAAGGGCGCCTCCAAGGGTTACGGCGCATGACCGGCGCGTAATAGTCCGGAGACAGCGCGTCGACAATCGAATTCCGTTCCGTTGATCCGGAACCTCGGTATTCGCTTCGTCATCTCACCGGGCGTCCGCGACACCTGGCGGGCGTCGGATACGGCGAAGAGCGAATTGAGGACGCGATGCGTGAGGTCAGCCGACGGGGGATTCTCGGCCTTGGAATGGGAGCGGTGGCGTCGCTGGCCGTCGCCGGCTGCTCCTCCTCGGACTCCGGCGGCACGCCCAAGCCGAGGAGGACGACGCAGGCCCGGCCGACGCCCCGGCCGATCGGCGACGGCTCGACCGCGCACGCCGGGAAGCAGCCGAACCAGCCGCCCGCGCCGGAGCGTCTTGAGCCGGGCCAGAAGCCGCCGCAGTTCGTGGTCTTCTCCTGGGACGGGGCGGGGGAGGTCGGCAACGGCCTCTTCCCGCGCTTCCGCAAGCTCGCGAAGGACCACGGCGCGGCCATGACCTTCTTCCTGTCCGGGCTGTACTGCCTGCCGGAGGGCAAGAAGAGCCTCTACCGGCCGCCGAACAACCCGGTGGGCGCCTCCGACATCGGCTATCTCACCGACGACCACGTCCGGATGACCTTGCAGAACGTGCGTGAGGCATGGCTGGAGGGCCATGAGATAGGCACCCACTTCAACGGCCACTTCTGCTCCGGGACCGGCACGGTCGCCAACTGGACGCCCGCCCAGTGGCGGTCCGAGATCGACCAGGCTGTGTCATTCGTCACAAAATGGCGCACCAACACCGGCTTCACGGACCTGGAACCGCTGCCCTTCGACTACCGCAAGGAGCTCGTCGGCGGCCGTACGCCGTGCCTGCTCGGCCAGGACAACCTGCTGCCCACCGCCCGGGAGCTGGGCTGGCGCTACGACGCCAGCTCGCCCGGCGGGCGCCAGGTGTGGCCGTCGAAGAAGCAGGGCCTGTGGGACTTCCCGCTGCAGCAGATTCCGTTTCCCGGGCACTCCTTCGAAGTGCTGTCCATGGACTACAACATGCTGGCCAACCAGTCGCGGAATTCGACGAACGCCCCGCCGGCCAACTACCCGGCCTGGCGCCGGCAGGCGGCCCAGGCGTACATATCCGGTTTCCAGCGGGCCTACGAGACCAATCGCGCCCCCTTCTTCATCGGTAATCACTTCGAGCGGTGGAACGGCGGCATTTACATGGACGCCGTCGAGGAGGCGCTGAAGCACATCGCGGACGAAAAGCGGAAGGACGTGCGGCTGGTGTCCTTCCGACAGCTCACGGACTGGATGGACGCCCAGGACCCCCAGGTCCTCGCCCATCTGCGCACCCTGGGCGTGGGGGAGTCGTGGCGCCCCGCGGCTGCCTGAGCGCTCCCTGAGCGGGGGGCCCGCGGGGGCGAGGGGGGTGCCGAAGATCCGCGAAAGGCGCATGCGAAACTTTTCACATGAGTGCCTGCCGCGCCCCTCGGCGCCTCGCGACCCGCCGTCGCGCAACCGTGCTGGCCACCGGAGCCGCGGTTGCCGCGCTGACCCTGTCCGCCTGTGGCGCGGGCGGCACGTCGGGCGGCTCCAGCGACACCAAGTTCGTCCAGGGCAAGGGCGGGGTGGACACGGTCGCCAAGGGCGACCGCAAGCACGCCCCCGAGATCACGGGCAAGACCCTCGAAGGCAAGCAGCTCGATCTCGCCGACTACAAGGGCAAGATCGTCGTGCTCAACGTCTGGGGCTCGTGGTGCACCCCCTGCCGGGCCGAGGCGCCCAACCTCGTCAAGGTCGCCAAGGACACCGAGGCCGACGGGGTGCGGTTCGTGGGGATCAACACCCGTGACTCGGACCGGGCCAACGCGATCCAGTTCGAGAAGGAATTCAAGGTCCAGTACCCGAGCCTGTACGACCCGATCGGCAAGCTCATGCTGCGCTTCCCGAAGGGCAGCCTCAACCCGCAGGCCATCCCCACGACCATCGTCCTGGACCGGCAGGGCCGGATCGCGGCGCGCGCGCTCACCCCGCTGAGCGAGGAGGCCCTGCGCAAGATGGTCGAGCCGTTGATCGCGGAGAAGTGACGCCCGTGAGCACCCTCGCCGCCGCCGTCCCCGGCGCCAACGAGACCGTCCTGACCGGGGCGCTGCTGCTGGCGCTGCCGGTCGCCGTCTTCGGCGGGCTGGTCTCCTTCTTCTCGCCCTGCGTCCTGCCGCTCGTGCCCGGCTATATGTCGTACGTCACAGGTATCACCGGTACGGATCTGGGCGCCGCCAAGCGCGGCCGGATGGTGGCCGGCGCCTCGCTCTTCGTGCTCGGCTTCACCGCCGTCTTCGTCTCCACCGGCGCCTTCTTCGGCAGCTTCGGCTGGACGCTGCAGGAGCACAAGGAGACGCTCTCCAAGGTGCTCGGGGTCGTCACGATCGTCATGGGCCTCGCCTTCATGGGGCTGCTGAAGGGCTTCGGGCAGCGGGAGTTCCGCTTTCATGTGAAGCCCGGGATGGGACTGGTGGGCGCCCCGATACTGGGCGCCCTGTTCGGCGTGGGGTGGACCCCGTGTCTGGGCCCGACGCTGACCGCCGTCAACGCCCTGGCGATCAACGAGGCCAGCGCGGGGCGCGGGGCCCTGCTGATGGTCGCCTACTGCCTCGGGCTCGGGCTGCCGTTCATCGCGGTGGCCGTGGCCTACCGGCGCGCGCTCGGCGCGTTCGCCTGGGTCAAGCGGCACTACGTCTGGGTGATGCGGATCGGCGGCGGCATGCTCGTCGCCCTCGGGGTGCTGCTCCTCACAGGTGTCTGGGACAGCATCATGGGCGACATGCAGGCATGGGCCTTGCGCTTCAACGTTGGGATCTGATCGATGGCCACCACCGATACCGACACCGCCACGGGGAGCGGCACCGAGAACGGAGCCGCCGGACCCGCCGACGCGCGCGAGCTCGGCGCGGCGGGGGCCCAGCTGTCCACCGCCCCCGCCGAGGACATCAGCGTCCCCTCCATGGGGCCGATCGGATGGGCCCGGTGGTTCTGGCGGCAGCTGACCTCGATGCGGGTCGCGCTGCTGCTGCTCTTCCTGCTGTCGCTCGGCGCGATCCCCGGCTCGCTGATCCCGCAGACCGGCATCGACCCGGTCAAGGCGGACAACTTCAAGCAGCGGCACGAGACGCTCACGCCGGTCTACGAGAAGCTGGGGCTCTTCCACGTCTACAGCTCGGTGTGGTTCTCGGCGATCTACATCCTCCTGTTCGTCTCGCTGATCGGCTGCATCGTGCCGCGCACCTGGCAGTTCGTCGGCCAGCTCCGCGGCCGCCCGCCGGGCGCCCCGCGCCGGCTGACCCGGCTGCCCGCGTACACCACCTGGCGGACCGAGACCGAGCCGGAGCAGGTGCGTGAGGCCGCCCGGCGGATCCTCAGGCGGCGCCGCTTCCGGACCCATACGGTCGGTGACGCGGTGGCCTCCGAGAAGGGCTATCTGCGCGAGGCCGGCAACCTCCTCTTCCACATCGCGCTGATCGTGATGCTGGTGGCCTTCGCCGTCGGGCAGTTGTACAAGGCCGAGGGCGGCAAGCTGATCGTCGAGGGCGACGGCTTCGCAAACAACCTGACGCAGTACGACGACTTCAAGTCGGGCACGCTCTTCGACAAGAACGACCTCGCTCCCTTCGGTTTCACGCTGGACCGCTTCACGGCGACCTACGAGCGCACCGGTCCGCAGAAGCGCACCCCCCGCACCTTCCGCGCCGATGTCACCTACTGGGAGGGCGCGGACGGCAAGGAGCACAAGACCTCGATCAAGGTCAATGAGCCCCTGGAGGTCGCCGGCTCCAAGGTCTATCTGCTGGGCCACGGCTATGCCCCGGTCGTCACGGTCCGCGACGGGCAGGGCCGGGTCGCCTACCGCGGCGCCGTGGCCTCGCTGCCGATCGACGGGGTCAACCTCACCGAGAACGTGGTCGTCAAGGTCCCGGACTACCGTGACAAGAACGGCAAGAAGGATCAGCTCGGCTTCCAGGGCCAGTTCGTGCCGACCCTCGACCTGAGCACGGGCACGATGTTCTCCCAGTTCCCGGCGCTGGACAATCCGGCGCTCATCCTGACCGCCTACCGCGGCGACCTGGGGGTGGACGGCGGGATCCCGCAGAACGTCTACCAGCTCGACACCTCCCGGATGAAGCAGTTCAAGAAGTCCGACGGGTCGCCCTTCGCGAAGGCGATGAAGGTGGGCGACACGATGAAGCTCCCCAACGGCGCCGGGACCTTGAAGTTCGAGGGCATCAAGACCTGGGCCACCTTCCAGATCTCCCACCGCCCGGGCAACGACTACGCCCTCGTGGGCGCCGTCGCCGCCCTGATCGGCCTCGCCGCCTCCCTGTTCATCCAGCGCCGCCGGGTGTGGATCCGCGCGGTGACCGGAGACGACGGCGTCACCGTGGTCGAGATGGCGGGGCTCGGCCGCAGCGAGTCCGCGAAGCTCCCCGAGGAACTCGCCGACCTCGCCGTGGCCCTCCAGTCCGAGGCCCCGCCCGCGCCGGACCCGGAACCGGACCCGGACCCCGAATCCGGCACCGCCGAAGCCGGGACCGACACCACCGGGACCGACACCGCACAACCCGCTGATCCTTCCGAAGGAGCGCGCGCGTGAACCTCGCTGCCGAAACCAACGAGAATCTGGCCCATATCAGCAATGTGCTGATCTATTCGGCCATGGCGGTCTACACCCTCGCCTTCCTCGCCCATATCGCCGAGTGGGTGTTCGGCAGCCGCAGCGCCGTCGGCCGCACCGCCGCCGCCATCACCGCCGCCCCCGCCGCCTCCGCCCCCGCCGAGGTCACCGTGCGGGCCGCCCAGGGCGGCGGCACCGCCGTCCTCGAGCGCCCCAAGATCGTCACCCGCTCCGCCGCGGGCACCCGGGACGTGCCCGACGGGCCCGGCGCCGCGGGCGGCACCGAGCAGGGCGATCTGTACGGCCGCATCGCCGTCGGCCTCACCGTGCTCGCCTTCCTGATGCACGCGGGCGCCGTCCTCACCCGCGCCCTGTCCGTACAGCGCGCCCCCTGGGGCAACATGTACGAGTTCTCCACGACCTTCGCCATGGTCGCGGTCGGCGTGTACCTCACCCTGCTCGCGCTGAAGAAGAACGTGCGCTGGCTCGGGCTCCCCCTGGTCACCACGGTCCTCCTCGACCTCGGTCTCGCTGTCTCTGTCTTGTACACCGCCAGCGCCCAGTTGGTTCCCGCCCTCCACTCGTACTGGCTGTGGATCCACGTCAGCTGCGCGATCGTCTCCGGCGCCTCCCTCTACCTCGGCGCCGTCGCCACGCTGCTCTACCTCTTCCGCGACCGGCACGAGGAGAAGCTCGCCAAGGGCGGGGAGCCCGGCCGCTTCGCGTCCGTCCTGGAGCGGCTGCCCGCGGCCGGCAGCCTGGACAAGTTCGCGTACCGCATCAACGCCACGGTCTTCCCGCTGTGGACCTTCACGATCATCGCGGGCGCGATCTGGGCCGAGGCCGCCTGGGGCCGCTACTGGGGCTGGGACCCCAAGGAGGTCTGGTCCTTCATCACCTGGGTCGCCTACGCCGCCTACCTGCACGCCCGCGCCACCGCCGGCTGGAAGGGCCGTAAGGCCGCCTACCTCGCGCTGCTCGCGTTCGCCTGCTACCTGTTCAACTACTACGGCGTCAACATGCTCATCAGCGGCAAGCACTCCTACGCCAACGTCCCCTGATAACGCCGACGGCCGAGATACCTGAAGAGGCGTACGGGCCGACCGGGTCCGTACGCCTCTTCGTGTGTCGCCGCGCGTCGCCCTTAAGGCTTACTCGTTCGTGTCCCCCGAGCCCTCGTTGTTCTTGCGGCGCAGCTCCTCCTCGCGGCGGCGCAGATCCGCCTCCCAGTCCTTGAGCAGCTCCTCGTCCTTCTTGTTCTCCTCCCGGAGGGACTTGAGGAACTCCGGGTTGTCGTCCGGCGCGACCCACTCCTGCCGGCGCCCGGCCGGGGACCCGCCCCCGCCGGCGCCCGCGAGCGCGGGCCGGTTCTTGCCGGCGACCAGCCAGGCGACCGGGCCGATCAGCACCTCGCCGAAGAGCAGCACGATGATGACCCACGCCACCTTGGGGAGGTGGCGCACTTCCTCTTCGGGGGTGTTCAGGCAGTCGATGAAGGCATAGATCCACAGTGCCAGGATGAGCAGGAAGGGCAGATACCTGAGCATGATGGCCGGTCCCCCGGGGAACGATGGTGGGCCGTGCGCGGCCCCGTGACGGGTCCAGGGTAGTGCGTGTCGGATACTGGAACGCATGGCTTATGACGATCTTCGCTCCTTTCTGCGGGCGCTCGACCGCGAGGGAGACCTCAGGCGCATCAAGGCCGAAGTCGACCCGTATCTGGAGATCGGGGAGATCGTCGACCGGGTGAACAAGTCGGGCGGTCCGGCCCTGCTCTTCGAGAACGTCAAGGGCGCGTCCATGCCGCTGGCGATGAACGTCTTCGGCACCGACCGCCGCCTCCTCAAGGCCCTCGGGCTCGGCTCGTACGAGGAGATCGGCGAGAAGATCGGCGGGCTGGTCAAGCCGGAGCTGCCGCAAGGCTTCGGCGGGCTGCGCGAGGCGTTCGGGAAGCTCGGCGCCGTGGCGCACGTGCCGCCGCGGAAGGTGAAGGACGCGCCCGTCCAGGAGGTGGTGCTCACCGGCGACGACGTCGACCTGGAGGCGCTGCCCGCGCTGTTCACCTGGCCCGAGGACGGCGGCTCCTTCTTCAACCTCGGCCTGACGCACACCAAGCACCCGGAGACCGGGGTGCGCAACCTGGGCCTGTACCGCCTGCAGCGCCACGACCGCCGCACCATCGGCATGCACTGGCAGATCCACAAGGACAGCCGCAACCACTACCAAGTGGCCGCCAGGCGGGGCGAGAAGCTGCCGGTGGCGATCGCCTTCGGCGCGCCGCCCGCCGTGACGTACGCCGCGACCGCGCCGCTGCCCGGCGACATCGACGAGTACCTCTTCGCGGGCTTCCTCCAGGGCCGGCGCGTGGACATGGTCGACTGCAAGACGGTGCCGCTGCAGGTGCCGGCGCACGCCGAGGTGGTCATCGAGGGCTGGCTGGAGCCCGGGAAGATGCTGCCCGAGGGGCCGTTCGGCGACCACACGGGCTTCTACACCCCGCAGGAGCCGTTCCCGGCGCTCACCATCGACTGTGTGACGATGCGGCAGCGCCCGCTGCTCCAGTCCATCGTTGTGGGCCGGCCGCCGACCGAGGACGGGCCGCTGGGGCGGGCGACGGAGCGGTTCTTCCTCCCCCTGCTCAAGATCATCATTCCGGACATCGTGGACTACCACCTCCCGGAGTCGGGCGGCTTCCACAACTGCGCGATCGTCTCCATCGAGAAGAAGTACCCCAAGCACGCGCAGAAGGTGATGCACGCCATCTGGGGCGCGCACATGATGTCGCTGACCAAGCTGATCGTCGTGGTCGACGCCGACTGCGACGTCCACGATCTACACGAGGTGTCCTGGCGGGCGCTCGGCAACACGGACTACGCCCGCGACCTGACGGTCGTCGAGGGCCCGGTCGACCACCTGGACCACGCCTCGTACCAGCAGTTCTGGGGCGGCAAGGCGGGCATCGACGCCACCGCGAAGTGGCCCGAGGAGGGCTACACGCGCGACGGCGGCTGGCCGCGCATGGTCGAGCCGGACCCGGACACGGCCGCGAAGGTGACCCGCCGCTGGAAGGAGTACGGGCTGTGAGCGCCGACTCCGCGACGCCGGACCTCCTCGGCCCCGAGCCCGCGCGGCCCGGCCGCGTCCGCGCCTTCCTGCGGCTGGTGATGATCGAGCACTCGGTCTTCGCGCTGCCCTTCGCCTACATCGCCTCGCTGACCGCGATGCAGCTGTGGGACGGCACGGTCCACTGGCTGCGGCTGCTGCTGGTGACCGTCGCCATGGTGGGGCTGCGCACCTTCGCGATGGCCTGCAACCGGATCATCGACCGGGAGATCGACGCCCGCAATCCGCGCACCGCGGGCCGTGAGCTGGTCACCGGCGTGGTGCCGGTGCGCTCCGCCTGGATCGGGGCGCTGGTCGCGCTCGCGGTCTTCCTCGGCGCCGCGGCGCTGCTGAACCCGCTGTGCCTGGCGCTGGCGCCGGTCGCGGTCGTCCCGATGGTGGTCTATCCGTACGGGAAGCGCTTCACGGACTTCCCGCACGCCATCCTCGGCCTCGCCCAGGCCATGGGCCCGGTCGGGGCCTGGATCGGGGTCACCGGGGAGTGGTCCTGGGACGCGGTGATCCTCGGGCTCGCGGTCGGCGTCTGGATCGGCGGCTTCGACCTGATCTACGCCTGCCAGGACGTGGCGGCCGACCGGGCCCACGGCGTCAAGTCGGTGCCGGCCCGCTTCGGTATCGCCGGGGCGCTGTACGGGGCGCGGGTCTGCCATGTCGTCACCACGCTGCTGCTCGGCTGGTACGGGCTGGCCACCGGCGCCGGGTTCTTCTTCTGGCTCGGTCTGCTGATCGTGGCGGCGGCGTTCTGGTACGAGCACTCGGTGGTGCGGCCCGGCGATCTGTCCCGGCTCAACCGGGCCTTCTTCACGGTCAACGGCTTCGTCGGGATCGCGCTGTTCTGCTGCGCGCTGCTCGACCTGCTGGTGCGGGGACTGAGCCTGTGAGACCCGCCGGTTAGGCTCGTCGTGTGGAGCCGCCGCACGAGCCGTACAGGCCGCACGTAGAAGTGAGCCGGCGCCGGCCCTGGGTGGTCGGTGTCTCCGGTGCGTCCGGGACGCCGTACGCGGCGTCCGTGCTGCGCGCGCTGCTGTCCGCGGGGGAGGCCGTGGACCTGGTGGTGAGCCGGGCCTCGCGGCTGACGCTGCTGGACGAGACGGGCATCTCCTTCCGGGACGCGCACTGGCGCGAGGACCTCGGCCGCTGGCTGGCGCGCGGCGCGGACGGCACGCCCGACGCCTTCGAGCCGGGGGTGGACGTGGCGGACGTGCGCCACTGGGCGGCCGGGGACCTGGCCGCGGGCCCGTCCTCGGGCAGCTATGACGTCAAGGGGATGCTGATCGTCCCGGCGAGCACCGCGTGTGTGGCGGGGGTGGCGCTGGGGCTGTCGAAGGACCTGCTGCAGCGCTCGGCGAGCGTGACGCTCAAGGAGCGCCGCCCGCTCGTGGTCGCGGTGCGGGAGGCGCCGCTGAGCGGTCAGACGCTCAGACACCTGGTCGCGCTGGACGAGGCGGGCGCGGTCGTGGTGCCCGCCTCGCCCGCGTTCTACGCGGGGGCGACCCACATCCAGGACCTGGTGGACTTCGTGGCGGGCCGGGTGCTGGACGCGGCGGGGGTACCGCACAAGCTCTACCGCCGCTGGGAGGGGGAACTGAGGGGTGGGACCGGGGACGCCTAGCGGACCGGACCGGGCCGCCGGCCGGTCCTACCCGCGACGCCCACAAGACCGGCAGACCCGCAAGGTTTAGAGGGTGCGATGCCCTTATGCCTTAGATTCTGCATGTAAACTTGCTGTATCTCTGAATAATGGAAGGCGCACGGCATATGGACGCGGTGGACAGGCAGCTCATCCAGGCCCTGCGGGAGAACGGGAGGGCCTCCTACGCGGAGCTCGGCCGGCTCGTCGGCCTCTCCGGGCCCAGCGTCACGGACCGGATCAACCGCCTGGAGGCGGCCGGAGTGATCACCGGCTACCGCGCGACCGTCGACGCCGCCTCCCTCGGCCTCGGGGTGACCGCCCTCATCGGCATCCAGCTCTCCGACGCCACCGACCACGAGGACGTGGCCCAGCGGCTGCGCGACCTGGCCGAGATCGAGGACTGCTGGTTCATCGCGGGCGACGACTCGTACATGCTCAAGGTGCGCGCCACGGACGTGGACGGCCTGGAGCGGACGATCCGCCGGCTGTCCGGCACCAAGGGCGTCTCCCGTACGCGTACGACGATCGTGCTGTCCACGAAGTGGGAGAACCGGGTCGGCGAACTGCCCGACGACGCCAAGGCGTAGCCTCAGGAAGGCCACTTAAGCAAAGGCCTACATAAGCTGACGTATGGGAGGCGGCCGCATGACTGCGTCTATCGACGATGCGGGTTTCAAGCGCGAACTGGAAGAGAAGGTCCGCGCCGGAGAGCGGCTGTCGCGCGAGGACGGTATCGCCCTGTACGCGTCCGACGACCTGGCCTGGCTCGGCGGGCTGGCCCACGAGGTGCGCACCCGCAAGAACGGTGACGTGGTCCACTTCAACGTCAACCGCCACCTGAACATGACCAATGTGTGCACCGCCTCGTGCGCGTACTGCTCCTTCCAGCGCAAGCCCGGCGAGAAGGACGCCTACACCATGCGCATCGAGGAGGCCGTCCGCCTCGCCAAGGCGATGGAGAACGAGAACCTCACCGAGCTGCACATCGTCAACGGCCTGCACCCGACCCTCCCCTGGCGCTACTACCCGCGCTCGCTGAAGGCGCTGAAGGAAGCCCTTCCGGAGGTGTCGCTGAAGGCCTTCACCGCCACCGAGATCCACCACTTCGAGAAGATCTCCGGACTGCCGGCCTCGGAGATCCTGGACGAGCTCATCGACGCCGGTCTGGAGTCGCTCACCGGCGGCGGCGCGGAGATCTTCGACTGGGAGGTCCGGCAGCACATCGTCGACCACCAGACCCACTGGGAGGACTGGTCGCGCATCCACCGGCTGGCGCACCAGAAGGGCCTCAAGACCCCCTGCACCATGCTCTACGGGCACATCGAGGAGCCCAGGCACCGGGTGGACCACGTGCTGCGGCTGCGCGAGCTGCAGGACGAGACCGGCGGCTTCCAGGTCTTCATCCCGCTGCGCTACCAGCACGACTTCGTGGACATGAAGGACGGCAAGATCCGCAACCGGCTGCAGGCCAGGACCACCATGGCCACCGGCGCTGAGGCGCTGAAGACCTTCGCCGTCTCGCGCCTGCTGTTCGACAACGTCCCCCATGTGAAGGTCTTCTGGGTGATGCACGGCGTACGGACCGCCCAGCTGGCGCTCAACCACGGCGCGGACGACATGGACGGCTCGGTCGTCGAGTACAAGATCACCCATGACGCCGACAACTACGGCACGCCGAACAAGCTGACCCGCGACGACCTGCTGGAGCTGATCCGGGACGCGGGCTTCCGGCCGGTGGAGCGGAACACCCGGTACGAGATCATCCGCGAGTACGACGGCCCGGACCCGGCCCGGCGCGAGGCGCCGCAGCCGATGCGCGTCTGAGCGGTCCTGCGGCTGTATGCGGCCGGCTGCCGAGGGTTGCCCGCCTGCGGCTGTCTGCGGCTGTCTGAGGCCCGCCGGGGCGGGTACCCGGGCCGCATGGCCGCAGCCCGAGGGTCCACCGGGAGGGCCGCCGCCGAGGCGGCGCGCGACCCCGAGGACGCCTACACCGCCGAGCCCTTCGTGCCGCGCGACGCCGACCTGGCCGCGCTGCGCGAGGCGGCCGCCGGGTGCCGCGGCTGCCCGCTGCACCGCGAGGCGACCCAGACGGTCTTCGGCTCCGGGGACGCGGCCGCCCGCGTGATGCTGGTCGGGGAGCAGCCCGGCGACCAGGAGGACCGGCAGGGGCGCCCGTTCGTGGGGCCCGCCGGCAAGGTGCTGATGCGGGCCCTGGACGAGGCGGGGATCGACCCGACCGAGACCTATGTCACCAACGCGGTCAAGCACTTCAAGTTCGGCCACCTCCCCGGGCGCGGCAAGCGGCGCATCCACAAGCCGCCGAGCCTGCGCGAGATGACCGCCTGCCGGCCGTGGCTGGCGGCCGAGCTGCACCTGATCGAACCCGAGGTGATCGTGGCGCTGGGCGCGACGGCCGGGAAGGCGCTGCTCGGCCCCTCCTTCCGGGTCGGCAAGCAGCGCGGGATGCTGCTGCCCTGCCCGCCGCTCGACGGCCACGGCCCGGCCCCCGAGGCGGAGCCGCGCGAGTGCGTGGTCGCCACCATCCATCCCTCCGCCGTGCTCCGCGCCGACGACCGCGAGGCCGCCTGCCAGGGGCTGGTCTCGGACCTCAGGGTCGTCGCCGAGGCGCTCGGAGGTCCGTGATTCACTGGATGGGCAGGACTTCCCAGCAGAAAGAAGACGGCCGTGTCTTTCAAGCCGAGCGCGACGTTCCGTTACACCGCCATGCGCCTGGGGATCTTCGCGGGCTGCTTCCTGGTGATGTGGGGCCTGGCGTACTCCCCGATGCTGCGCTCGGCGCTGGGCAACGCGAACCTCTTCTGGGTCGTGCTGCTCGCCCTGGTCGTCTCGGCGCCGCTGAGCTTCGTCCTGCTGCGCAAGCAGCGCGAGGAGATGGCGGTGCAGGTCGCGGAGCGGGTCGAGCGCGCCAAGGAGCGGCTCTCGGCGAACCAGAGCCAGGAGGACGTCGCCTGAGCGACGCCCGCCACCCGCTGTAAGACTCCTCACACCCGTCCGGCGCCCCGCCGGCCAGCTTCCGCTGGCCGGCGGGGCCTTGTGGTGTTCGGCCCGCTGTGTGTAAAAGCTCGCCTATGGGGAACTCAAAGTCAGAGTGTTAATGTTTTCGTCATGACGACAGCAGCCGCGCCCCGATTCCCCGCGAGCGTTCCGCTCGTGGCGCGCCTGCACATCGATCTCTGCCGCTGCCGCTCAGCGGCCTGTCGCCGCCGCTGAACCGTTCCCTGCCCAGCGGCCGGAGATCCCGTACGGACTCCTGGCTTTCCCCTGTTCTCTTCCCCCGCCGTCCCCTGCCTTCGGAGTGTGTCCGTTGTCATCCGCCCCCAAGACGTCCTCCCCGACGTCCTCCATACGCCTGCCCAAGGTGCCGTTCTGGGCGCAGATCCTGCTGGGCCTGGTGCTCGGCGTGCTGCTCGGCTGGGCCGCCCGCAGCGGTGACGTGAGCTGGCTGGTCACCACCCTCGACAAGATCGGCTCGATCTTCGTCCAGCTGCTGAAGCTCGCCGTCGCCCCGCTGGTCTTCTTCGCGATCCTCGTGTCGATCACCAACCTGCGGAACGTCAACAACGCCGCGCGCCTCGCCACCCGCACCCTCCTGTGGTTCATGGCGACCTCCCTGATCGCGGTCGCCATCGGCCTGGCCATCGGCCTGGTCACCAACCCGGGCGCGGGCACCGGCCTCACCCCGCAGGACGGCTCCAAGCCGGACCACGCCGGCTCCTGGCTGGACTTCCTCACCGGCATCGTGCCGACCGACGTCATCACGCCCTTCACCGAGCTGAACGTCCTGCAGATCGTCTTCATGGCCGCCGTCGCGGGCGTCGCCGCCCTCAAGCTCGGCGAGAAGGCGCAGCCGATCCTCACCCTCAGCCAGGCCGTCCTGGAGCTGCTCCAGAAGGCCCTGTGGTGGGTCATCCGCCTCGCCCCGCTGGGCACCCTCGGCCTCATCGGCTACGCCATCGCCGAGTACGGCTGGAACCTCATCGGCAAGTACGCGACCTTCACCGCCGACATCTACGTCGGCTGCGCCCTGGTGATGTTCGGCGTCTACCCGACGCTGCTGGCCACGGTCGCCAAGGTCAACCCGCTCAACTTCTTCAAGGGCGCCTGGCCCGCCATCCAGCTGGCCTTTGTCTCCCGCTCCTCGGTGGGCACCATGCCGGTCACCCAGAAGGTCACCGAGCGCCTCGGCGTCCCGAAGGAGTACGCCTCCTTCGCGGTGCCCTTCGGCTCCACGACGAAGATGGACGGCTGCGCCTCGATCTACCCGGCGATCGCCGCGATCTTCATCGCCCAGATCTTCGACGTGCACCTCGGCGTCGGCGACTACCTGCTGATCGCCTTCGTCTCGGTCATCGGCTCGGCCGCCACGGCCGGCCTCACCGGCGCCACCGTCATGCTGACGCTGACCCTGTCCACCCTGGGCCTCCCCCTCGAGGGCGTCGGCCTCCTCATGGCCATCGACCCGGTCCTGGACATGATGCGCACCGCGACCAACGTGGCCGGCCAGGCGCTGGTCCCGGTCCTCGTCTCGGCCCGCGAGAAGATCCTCGACCGCCAGGCCTACGACCACGCCTCGGCCTCCGCGCTCGACGACGTGGAGACCACCGACGACCGCCACGCCGTCCCCGCCGCGGCCTGACCCCACCCCGGCCCGCGCCGGACCCCACCGTCGCCCCGCCCCCGCCGCCTCCGGCGGGGGCGGGGCGATGCGTTGTGTCCGCTCAGGACTTGCTCCGGTGGCGGGCGTCGGCCTCGGCGATTGTCGCGGCTTCGGCCTCGGCCAACGCGATGGTGAAGCCGAGCGCCTTGGTGATGTGACTCGCGGCCGACATGACGCGCGCCGTGCCCACGACGGGGGCGATCGCGACGAGAACGTCTTGCAGCTGCTCGGCCGTCAGGTTGGCCTTGACCGCGGGATCGACGTGGGCGAGGTAGGAGATCCCCGGTGCGTCCATGGCGACGAGCGCGGCGAGGCGAGTGAGGATGAGCGTGCGGTCGTCCAGACCGCAGCGGTCGATGGAGTCGACTGTCATGGCGGCGAGGGTGTCGAGAACGGGCGTTTCTGACGTTGTGGCCATGTCCGTATCGCCTTCCGGTGCTGTACGTAGCCGACACGCGCCACCCGCTGACCACGGGAATCCCACGCGTTCGGCGGCTTGCTCCTTCACCGTAAAGGCCCCCTGCGGCTCACGCCCGCTGGGCTGCTCGGGTGAGCCTTGCCGGATCGGCAAGGAAAGTGGCCGTTCCGGCACGCCGGGCGCAAGGTGGGCGCATGACCGAGAACAAGGTTTCGGAAGAGTTCGATGTCGTGGTGGTCGGTGGCGGGGCGGCCGGGCTGGCGGGGGCGTTGACGCTGGCGCGGGCTCGGCGGTCCGTGCTGGTGGTCGACTCGGGGGAGCCGCGGAACGCGCCGGCCGCCGGAGCCCACGGGCTGCTGTCGCGGGACGGGGTGCCTCCGCGGGAGCTGTTGCGGATCGGCCGGGAGGAGGTGGCCGGGTACGGCGGGCGGGTCGTGTCGGACCGGGCGGTTCGCGCTCGGCGCGGGGACGGCGGCTTCGTGGTCGAGACCGGGAGCGGGCGTGGCTTCCGGGCGCGGCGGCTGCTGGTGACGACGGGGCTGGTCGATGAGTTGCCCGAGGTGCCCGGGCTGCGGGAGCGGTGGGGGCGGGATGTGCTGCACTGCCCGTACTGCCACGGCTGGGAGGTGCGCGACGCGCCGATCGGCGTGCTCGGCGGCGGTCCGCTTTCGCTGCACCAGGCGCTGCTGTTCCGGCAGTGGTCGCCTCGCGTGACGCTGTTCCTGCACACCGGGGGCGACCTGGCCGAGGAGCAGTGGGAGCGGCTGGCGGCGCGCGGGATCGCGGTGGTCGACGGCGAGGTGACCGGGCTGGCCGTCGAGGACGATCGGCTGGCCGGGGTCCGGCTGGCCTCGGGGCGCCTGGTGCCGGTGGAGGCGCTGGCGGTGGCGCCGCGGATGGTGGCCCGTAGCGAGGTCCTCTCGGGCCTCGGGCTGAGGGCGGTGGAGCATCCCCGGGGGATCGGGACGCACGTGCCCTCGGACGCGAGCGGCCTCACCGAGGTGGCCGGGGTGTGGGTGGCGGGGAACGTCACCGATCCGCTGGCCGGTGTCCCGCTCGCTCAGGCGGCCGGGGTCCAGGCCGCGATGGCGATCAACGCGGACCTGGTGGAGGCGGATACGGATGCCGCCGTGGCACGCCGCAGGGCGGTCGTCTCCGGGGGCACCGCCGGGGATGTGTTCGGGCCGGCCGAGGAGGCCGAGGTCAGTGCGCGGGTCCTGGGCGATCGCCGTCATGGTCTCGACCCGGTGGGGCGCGCCGAAGGAGCCGAGCGCCCGTAGCGGGGGCGGGGCCGGCGGCCTGGAGCGGCGGCGGGGGCCGCGGGCCCGCAGCGGCCGGCCGGGCCGGCGGTGTCGCGGCCGGCGGGGGCTCCGGGGTGCCGGTGAGGGGCGGGGTGCGCCGCCCCCTGGGCTCAGCCCACGTTGTCCTCGGCCAGGACGCGGGCCATGGTGCGCTCGGCCAGGGCGGTGATGGTCACGAAGGGGTTGACGCCGATGGAGCCCGGGACGAGGGAGCCGTCGGTGACGTACAGCCGGTCGTAGCCGAGGGCCCGCCCGTACGGGTCCGTGGCGCGGCCCAGGACGCAGCCGCCGAGGGGGTGGTAGCAGAAGTCGGCGGCGAAGGCGCGGGTGTCGCCGAAGAGGTCGTAGCGGTAGATGGTGCCGTTGGCGGCGTTGACGCGGTCGAAGAGGGATTTGGCGGCGGCGATGGAGGGGTCGCTCTGGGCGCCGGTCCAGTTGAGGACGGCGGAGTCCTTGGCGGCGTCGTAGGTGAAGGTGCCGCGCTCGGGGTTCCTGGTGATGGCCAGGTAGAGGCTGGCCCAGGTCTCGATGCCGGCCGGGAGCGGGGCGATCTCGGCGAAGACGGGGTTGGCGGCGTTGGACCAGTCGTCGATGCCGAGCACCGGGATCGTGGACTGGTGGGCGCCGGTCGGGTGCCACATGTGGTTGGCCCGGCCGAGCATGACGTTCCCGTTGCCGCCCCACCCCTGGCCGACCTGCGGGCTCAGGGCGGGCAGGGCGCCGGTCTCGCGGGCGCGGAGGAGGAGTTCGGTGGTGCCGAGGCTGCCCGCGCCGAGGAAGAGCGAGCGGCAGGAGATCTCGTCGGTGGCGACGACGGCGCCGGTGTCGTCGAGGCGGTCGACGGTGAGGAGGTACGTGCCGTCGGCGGCCCGGCGGATGGCCCTGACCCGGCTGAGGGTGCGGATCGTGACGTTCCCGGTGCCGAGCGCCGCCGGGAGGTACGTCTTGTCGAGGCTGCGCTTGCCGAAGTTGTTGCCGTAGATGACCTCCTGGGCGAGGGCGGACTTGGGCACGGCCCCGGCGGCTTCGCGCTGCATGTAGTCGAAGTCGTACACATTGGGGACGAAGACGGTCTTCAGGCCCGCCGCCTTCGCCTGGTCGCGGGAGACACGGGCGTACTGGTACCACTCGGTGGACTCGAACCAGGCGGACGGGACGGTGGCGGCGCCGAGCATGCGACGGGCGAGCGGGAAGTAGGTTGCGTACATCGCCGCCGCGTCGACCTGGGGCAGCACCTCCTGGAAGTACGCGCGGGACGGGGTGACCGCCATGCCGCCGTTCACGAGCGACCCGCCGCCGACGCCGCGTCCGACGTAGACGGACATGTTGGGGAAGCGGACACGGTCCAGGACGCCGGGGTAGGGGGTGATGTCCTTGTTGATGACGTCCAGCCACAGGAAGGTGGCCAGCGGGGCCTCGGTCCTGGTCTTGAACCACATGGAGCGCCGGTCGGGGGCGGTCATCGAGCAGTGGACCCTGCCGTCGGCGGCGGGGGTGTCCCACAGCCGCCCCATCTCCAGGACGAGGGTGCGGACGCCCGCCTCGCCGAGCCGCAGCGCGGCGACCGCCGCGCCGTAGCCGGAGCCGACGACGACGGCGGGGGCGTACTCGGCGCCGACGGGGCGATCGGCGGCGGCCGCCGGGGAGAGGGCTATGCGGGTGAGTCCGAGGGCCGCGGCGCCGCGCAGCGCGGCCAGACCAAGGATGTGACGACGCGTCAGATTTGCTGTCATGCTCGCATCGTGTGCGGAATCCGGGGCTCCGCCCATCCCGCTCACACATGGTCTTTTTCTGACCACTTCCGTCACACGCCCACCAAAGGGTCATAACGGCCTCTTCTGTCCCAGGCGCGTTATGAACGTCGGACGCGTAGGGCGTCGGGCGGAGGAGCGATGGCGGTAGAGGCGAGGCGGGCGGAGCAGCACGAGCCCCGCGGCCGGAACAGGGTGGGCACGGTCATCATCACGTGGCTGACCACCACCGACCACAAGAAGATCGGCACCTTGTACATGGTGACGTCCTTCGCCTTCTTCCTGTTCGCCGGGCTGCTGGCGATGGTGATGCGGGCGGAGCTGGCGCGGCCGGGCACCCAGCTGGTCTCGAACGAGCAGTACAACCAGGCGTTCACCATGCACGGCACGATCATGATGCTGATGTTCGCGACGCCGCTGTTCGCCGGCTTCGCCAACGCGATCATGCCGCTGCAGATCGGCGCCCCGGACGTGGCGTTCCCGCGACTGAACATGCTCGCCTACTGGCTGTATCTCTTCGGCTCGCTCATCGCGGTGGCCGGATTCATCACCCCGAACGGGGCCGCCGACTTCGGCTGGTTCGCCTATACACCGCTGTCCGACAAGACGCACTCGCCGAATCTGGGCGGCGACATGTGGGTGATGGGCCTGGCGCTTTCCGGGTTCGGCACGATCATGGGCGCGGTCAACTTCATCACCACCATCATCTGCATGCGCGCCCCGGGCATGACGATGTTCCGGATGCCGATCTTCACCTGGAACATCCTGCTCACCAGCGTCCTGGTGATCATGGTTTTCCCGGTGCTGGCCGCGATCCTCTTCGCGCTGGAGGCGGACCGAAAGTTCGGGGCGCATGTCTACGACCCGGCCAACGGCGGTCCGTTGCTGTGGCAGCACCTCTTCTGGTTCTTCGGCCATCCCGAGGTCTACATCATCGCGCTGCCGTTCTTCGGGGTGATCACCGAGATCATCCCGGTGTTCAGCCGCAAGCCGATCTTCGGATACGTGGGCCTGATCGGGGCCACGATCGCCATCACCGGGTTGTCGGCCACGGTCTGGGCGCACCACATGTTCGTCACCGGGGCGGTGCTGCTGCCGTTCTTCTCGCTCCTCTCCTTCCTCATCGCGGTGCCCACCGGAGTGAAGTTCTTCAACTGGATCGGCACCATGTGGAAGGGGGCGCTCTCCTTCGAGACGCCGATGCTGTGGGCCATCGGATTCCTCGTCACCTTCCTGTTCGGCGGGCTCACCGGGGTGCTCCTGGCCTCGCCGCCCATCGACTTCCACGTCAGTGACAGTTATTTCGTGGTCGCCCACTTCCACTACGTCGTCTTCGGCACCGTGGTGTTCGCGATGTTCGGCGGCTTCTACTTCTGGTGGCCGAAATTCACCGGCAGAATGCTGGACGAGCGGATCGGGAAACTTCATTTCTGGACCCTCTTCACCGGATTCCACACCACCTTTCTCGTCCAGCACTGGCTCGGTGCGGAGGGAATGCCGCGCCGCTATGCCGACTATCTGAGTTCGGACGGCTTCACCGGGCTGAACACGGTCTCCACCATCGGCGCGTTTCTGCTCGGCATGTCCACCTTCCCGTTCGTCTACAACGTCTGGAAGACCGCCAAATACGGAGAGAAAGTGACCGTGGACGATCCCTGGGGTTACGGGCGGTCGCTGGAATGGGCGACGTCCTGCCCACCGCCGCGGCACAACTTCCTCGCCCTGCCGAAGATCCGCAGCGAATCCCCCGCCTTCGACCTGCACCACCCCGATATCGCGGCCGTCACCGAATCGCCGCAGCGCGAACGGGCCTGAGCGACCCGTGCCCGGACCCGATGAGATCGAGTCGGGGATCGCCCGGCTGGAGGGTTATCTGCTGTGCCAGCGCGAACTCGGCGACGCCCGTGCGGAGGCCGAGGCGTATGCCGACCGGCTGCCCTGGCTCACCACCACCCAGCGCGAGGAGGTGGTCCGGCTGTACGCCGAGGAGCGCGTCGAGCTCTCCCGGCGCATGCTGCGTCGCATCGCCGACCGCTGCGAGGAGCTGCGCGCCGAGTACACGGCGCGGTACGAGGAGCTGCGGCGGCGTCTGCTGTACCGGTGTGTCGCGGTGGTCCTGGTGGCCCTGACGGTGCTGGCCGTCATGGGCGCGGTCGCGCTGTGGGCGGCCCTGGGGGTGCGGCCGGGAGGCTGATCTTCCGGAAGTTCCGGAAGCACGGTGAGGGGTGCCCGGCCGCCTTAGGCTTGACGCCGATCAAGTGATCAGGCAATCAGGCGATCAGGTGATCAAGCGATCGGATGATCGGCGATCAGGTGATGAGCTGTCAGGCGGTCAAGGCCGCCGGGGGCACGGGCGAAGGGGGCGGCCGGCGTGGGCGGGGCGACGAAGAGCAGGCGGATGCCGAGGGCCGTACGCGAGCAGCAGATGCTCGACGCGGCCGTACGGACCTTCGCGCGGCGCGGCTACCGGAACGCCTCCATGGACGACATCGCCGAGCTGGCCGGGGTCTCCAAGCCGCTGGTCTATCTGTATCTGAACTCCAAGGACGAGCTGTTCGCGGCCTGCGTCCGGCGGGAGGCCGCCGCGCTGGTGGCCGCGATACGGGCCGCCGTCGAGCACGACGCGCCCGCCGACCGCCGGCTGTGGAGCGGCTTGCACGGCTTCTTCGCGCACACCGCGGAGCACCCGGACGGCTGGACGCTGCTGCACGTCCAGGCCCGCACCCACGGTGACCCCTTCGCTCTTGAGGTCGCCGCGATGCGGGCGGAGATCGTGGAGTTCGTGACGCACCTCCTCGCGGTGGCCGCGCGCGAGAGCGCGTGCGGGCCGGCGCGGGCGCGCCGGATGACCGGCGGCGAGGCGTCCGGGCTCGCGCACGCGCTGGTGGGCGCGGCGGAGTCGCTGGCCGAGTGGGCGAGCGACCCGGCGGGCGGCGGCCCCTCGGCCGAGGAGGCGGCGGCCACGCTGATGAACTTCGCCTGGGCGGGGCTGGGGAATCTGCTGCGGGGCGAGCGCTGGTCGCCCGGCGAGCACGCGCGGGGGCAACGGGCGCAGGCGCACGGCACGGGCCGGGGGCAACGGGCGCAGGCGCACGGCACGGGCCGGGGGTAACGGCCGCAGGCGCACGGCACGGGCCCGTCGGCTCCCAGGAGCCCGCACAGGTCTTCCCCGACGATTCCCCGAGTGGTTACCCTGAAGTAAGGTTACTGACGGGTCAGGAGTCGTCATGCGCCAGCGCCCAGCACCTCCCACCCCCACGCCCACCCCACCCGAACTGCGGTCCGAGGGCGGCAGGACACGGCAGGCCGCCGTCCCCCCGCTCGCCCCGCGCGTCACCCGCGGCAGCCTCGCCGACATCCCCTTCGCCAACGCCGCCGAGGCCCCCACCGCCGCCGTCCTCAGCCGCCCCACCCCGGACGGGAACTGGCGGGACGTCACCGCCGCCGCCTTCGCCTCCGAGGTGCTGGCCTGCGCCAAGGGCCTGATCGCCCACGGTCTGCGGCCCGGCGACCGGCTGGCCATCATGGCCCGCACCACCTACGAATGGACGCTGTTCGACTTCGCCGCCTGGGCCGCCGGCCTGGTCACCGTCCCGGTCTACCCCACCTCCTCGCGGGAACAGACCCACTGGATCCTGCGGGACTCGGGCGCGGTGGCCTGCGTCGTCGAGAGCGTCGAGCAGTCCCGGCTGGTCACGTCCGTACGGCGGGAGCTGCCCGCGCTCACCCATCTGTGGCAGTTCGACGCCGGGGCGGTGGCCAAGAACACCGCGGCCGGGCGGGCGGTCCCCGACGAGGAGGTGGCGAGGCGGCGGGCCGGCCGCGGGCCGGACGACATCGCGACCCTCGTCTACACCTCGGGCACCACCGGCCGCCCCAAGGGCTGTGTGCTCACCCACGGCAACTTCTTCGCCGAGGTGGACAACGCGATCGAACTGCTCCACCCCGTCTTCAAGTCCGTCAGCAAGGAGCCCGCCGCCACCCTCCTCTTCCTGCCCCTGTCGCATGTGTTCGGCCGGATGATCGCGGTGGGCTGCCTGCGGGCGCGGGTACGGCTCGGCCACGCGCCCAGCCTCCGCACCGAGGACCTCCTCGCGGGCCTCGCCGGATTCCGGCCGACCTTCCTGCTGGCCATCCCCTATGTGCTGGAGAAGGTCTACAACACCGGGCGGGCGACGGCCGAACGCATGGGCCGCGCCGCCTCCTTCGACCGCGCGGCCGGCGTGGCGAGGCGGTACGGCACGGCGCTGGAGGAGGCCCGGCGCGGCACCGGAAGCGGCCCCGGGCCGGTGCTGCGCGCCGCCCACGCGCTGTACGACCCGCTGGTCTACCGCCGGATCCGGGACGCGCTCGGCGGCAAGGTGCGCTATGTGATCTGCGGCGGCTCCCCGCTCGGGCGCCGGCTCGCCGCCTTCTACGCGGGTGCGGGCATCGAGATCTTCGAGGGCTACGGCCTGACGGAGACGACCGCCGCCGCCACCGTCACACCCCCGCTGCGCCCGCGCACGGGCACCGTGGGCTGGCCGCTGCCCGGCTGCGCGGTGCGGATCGCGGGGGACGGCGAGGTGCTGCTGCGCGGCGGGCAGGTCTTCTCCGGCTACTGGGACGGCCGGTCGGGCCGGGCGGTGCCGCAGGCCGGCGCGGAGGGCTGGTTCGCCACCGGCGACCTCGGCGCGCTGGACGACGAGGGCTATCTGACCATCACCGGCCGCAAGAAGGAGCTGATCGTCACCTCGGGCGGCAAGAACGTGGCGCCCGCCCCGCTGGAGGACCGGCTGCGCGCCCACCCGCTGGTCGGCCAGTGCATGGTGATCGGCGACAACCGCCCGTATGTCACGGCGCTGCTCACCCTGGACCCGGACGGGCTGGCGCACTGGCGGCGGATGCGGCAGCGGGAGGGCGTGCCGATCGGCCGGCTGGTCGCCGACGAGCTGCTGCTCGCCGAGGTCCAGCGGGCGGTGGACGACGCCAACGAGCTCGTCTCGCGCGCCGAGTCGATCCGCCGCTTCGCCGTGCTGCCGGTGTCGTTCACCGAGGAGGCCGGGCATCTGACGCCGTCGCTGAAGCTGCGGCGGGCGGCGGTCGCGCGGGACTTCGCCGAGGAGATCGACGCGCTGTACGCGGATGCCGTCGTGCGCGTGACGGGGGAGGGGCGGGACGAGGGTCTATGAGGACGAGGGTCCACAAGGACGAGCTTCTGCAAGGACGAGGGTCCACAAGGACGAGCTTCTGCAAGGACGAGGGTCTATAGGCTGACCGGATGACTGGTATCCGCAGGCCGGCCACGGCCGAAGCGCTCGACCTCCAGCCGCACCCGGAAGGCGGCTGGTACCGGGAGACCTGGCGCGGCGAGGTCACCTTCCGGCCACCGGGCTACGACGGCGAGCGCGCCACGGCCACGGCCATCTACTTCCTGCTGACGCCCGGCGAGGAGTCCCGCTGGCACGTCGTGCGCTCCGCCGAGCTGTGGCTGTGGCACGGCGGCGGCCCGCTGCGGCTGCTCCTCGGGGGTGACGGGGAGGAGCCGGATGCCCGGAACCCCACGGAGCTGGTCCTCGGCACGGACCTGGCGGCCGGCCAGCGGCCCCAGGCGGTCGTTCCGCCCGGCGTCTGGCAGGCGGCCCGCCCGGCGGGGGACGGGGAGACGCTGGTGAGCTGCGTGGTCTCGCCCGGATTCGACTTCACCGACTTCCGGCTGCTGCCGGAGGAAAACAACGGGAAAGCCGGAAATGAATAAGTGATGAAATCCAAAGGGCAGGAGCCCCGGGCCCACCGCCGAAGCGAGGGGCCGGGGCTCCTTGGGTACTGCTGATCAGACCGCGCTGACGTTCTCCGCCTGCGGGCCCTTCGGGCCCTGGGTCACGTCGAAGGTAACGGCCTGGTTCTCCTCCAGGGAGCGGAAACCAGACGCGTTGATCGCGGAGTAGTGAACGAAGACATCGGGGCCGCCGCCGTCCTGGGCGATGAAGCCGAAGCCCTTCTCGGCGTTGAACCACTTGACGGTTCCGGTAGCCATAAGCCCTCCTTGGGCCAAAGGGTTGCCCTGCTCCAGAACCTGCAAGAAGTCTGAAAACTACAAAAGCCCGCGGTCACATGCTCCGCAGGCTTTGTACTGCAAGGAAACCAAACTGCAACTTGCTGTGAGCGTAGCACGCTCTCTGTGTGTGGGGAAGGAGCCGAAGATCACGAATTCGAGGGGTTTCCGGGACCGGCTGATTGGATAGTACCGCAGGTCGGGCACTTTTCGGCCGCTCCGGAGCGGGCCCCCGCCGCCGTCGTCCACGACACGCGGGGCTAGCCTCCGTATGTGGACAATTCACCGAGTTCCCCCGACCGGAGTACATCCGCCACGACCGCCGCGGGCGGCGCCCACCCGCACCGCCGGACCAGGCCCAGGGTCGGCCACATCCAGTACCTCAACTGCCTGCCCCTCTACTGGGGCCTGGCCACCAGCGGCGCTCTCCTCGACCTGGAGCTCACCAAGGACACCCCGGACGCGCTCAACGACAAGCTGGTCCGCGGCGATCTCGACATCGGCCCGATCAGCCTCGTGGAGTTCCTCCGCAACGCCGACGACCTGGTGGCCCTGCCCGACATCGCGGTCGGCTGCGACGGCCCCGTTATGTCCTGCGTGATCGTCTCCCAGCTGCCGCTCGATCAGCTGGACCGGGCGCGGGTCGCCCTCGGCTCCGCCTCGCGCACCTCCGTACGGCTGGCGCGGCTGCTGCTCGCCGAGCGGTACGGGATCAGCCCGGACTACTACACCTGCCCGCCCGACCTCAGCCTGATGATGCAGGAGGCCGAGGCGGCGGTGCTCATCGGGGACGCGGCGCTGCGCGCCAATCTGCACTACGCCCCGAAGCTCGGCCTCCAGGTGCACGACCTGGGGCAGATGTGGAAGGAGTGGACCGGGCTGCCGTTCGTCTTCGCGGTCTGGGCGGCGCGCCGCGAGTACCTGGAGCGCGAGCCGGAGATCGTCCACAAGATGCACCAGGCGTTCCTCGACTCCCGCGATCTGTCCCTGGTGGAGGTCACCAAGGTCGCCGAGCAGGCGGCGCGCTGGGAGGCCCTGGAGGCCCCGGTCCTGGAGCGCTACTTCACCACCCTCGACTTCAGCCTGGGCGAACGGCAGCTCGAAGGCATCGCCGAGTTCGCCCGCCGCACCGGCGGCCCGGATTCCGGCTACCCGGCCGACGTACGGGTGCGCCCGGCGGGCCTGGGCTCCGGCCCGGGCGCAGCGGGGTAGCGGCGGCCCAAGGTCTGTACGACGGACCCTAAGCTGGAGCGGCGCGGAGGCGAGGGGGGGGCAACGCGATGGAGCCGCTGGGAGCGGAGGATCCTCAGGTCATCGGCGCCTACCGGCTGCTCGGCCGGCTCGGCTCGGGCGGCATGGGGCGGGTCTTCGTGGGGCGCAGCGCCGGGGGCCGGACCGTGGCGGTCAAGGTCGTGCACGCGCACTTCTCGCTCGACCAAGAGTTCCGGGCCCGGTTCCGGCGCGAGGTGGAGGCCGCGCGGCGGGTCGGCGGGGAGTGGACCGCGCCGGTCCTGGACGCCGACCCGGACGCGCGCGTCCCGTGGGTGGCCACCGGCTATGTCGCGGGCCCGTCCCTCAGCCAGGCCGTCGCCGACGAGGGGCCGCTGCCCGAGCGGTCCGTACGGGCCCTGGGCGCCGGGCTGGCGGAGGCGCTGGCGGCGGTGCACGCGCTGGGGCTGGTCCACCGCGACGTCAAGCCGTCGAACGTGCTGCTCGCCCTGGACGGCCCGCGCCTGATCGACTTCGGGATAGCGCGCGCCACACAGGGCACGGTGTCGCTGACCTCCACCGGCGCCTCGATCGGCTCGCCCGGCTATATGTCGCCCGAGCAGATCCTGGGCCTCGGCGTGAGCGGGGCGGCCGATGTCTTCTCGCTGGGCGCGGTGCTGACGTACGCGGCGACGGGCGAGGCGCCCTTCCCTGGCGACAGCTCGGCCTCGCTGCTCTACAAGGTGGTCCATGAGGAGCCCCGGTTCGGCCCCGGCCTGACCGGGGAGCTGCGGGACCTGGTCGCCGCCTGCCTGGCCAAGGACCCGGCGGCCCGGCCCGCCCCGGAGCGGATCCTGAGCCGCCTCGCCCCGGACGGGGGCGCCTCGAGCCTGGTGCGGCCGGGGTGGCTGCCGGGGCCACTGGTCGAGCGGGTGAGCCGCCAGGCGGTGGAACTCCTCGACCTGGACGCGTCGGCGCCCACCGCGCCCGCGACCCCGCCGGCGGCCGCGTCCGCGCCCGCGACCCCGCCGCCGACGGCTCCGGGCGCCCCGCCCACGCCGGTGCCCGCGGCCCCTCTGGGGGCGTTCGGGCCGCCGGACCCGTCGTACGGCCGCCCGGTCCGGGCCGCGGGCGGGGCACCCGTCCCGCCCGGCGGCCCGCACCCCGACGGCCGGCGGCCGGGCGAGCGGCACCCCGACGGCCGGCGGCCGGACGATGGGCCCTACGACCGGCCGAAGGAGGGCCGCAGCGTCGCCGTGTCCGCCGCCATCGGGCGGAAGGACCGGCCGAAGGCGCTCAGCTGCACGCTGGTGCTGTCCGTCGCGGGCGCGCTGGCCGCCGCCACGACCGCGGCGGTCGTCTTCCACGTGCTGCCGGGCAGCGGCGGGGACAAGGGCTCCAACGACGCGGCGTCCACCCCCAGCTCCTCGTCCCACACCCCCGGGCCCACCGCGGGCGCCTCGGACGGCGGCAACGGCGACGACGACCAGCCCGAGGACTCCGGCAAGGGCGTGCCCAAGGCGTTCCTCGGCACCTGGAAAGGCGATCTGACCACCGACTCCGGCCTGCCCGGAGGCGAGCTGACCATCACCATCCGCGACGGCAGGCCGGGGGAGAAGGTCGGCAGCGGCCGGGTCGAGCTGGCGGTGATCCGCTGCGACAGCAGCTGGAAGCTCGTCTCGGCCACCTCGGCGTCGCTGGTCCTCGACTCGCGGGTCGGGAAGGGCGAGAAGCAGACGGGCTGCAGCGACGGCTCGGCCGAGGAACGGTTCACCCTCACCTCCGACGGCTCGCTGCGCTACAAGGCGGCGGACGAGGAGGGCGGCAACCCGGCCGGCACGCTGCGCAAGGTGCGCTGACCCCCGCCCGTCCCGGCACCCCGCGAAGGGCGCGCCCCGGGCCGCCGCGGGGCCTCGGCGGGAGGCCGCGAGGGCTGGCGTACGCTGGGGCAGTCCGTCCGCAACCCGCCGAAAGGGACGCCCCGGTGACCGAGAACGCATCGCTTCAAGCCGTCCTCGACCGCGCCGCCGCCGGGGGCCGCATCACCCCGCAGGAGGCGCTCGACCTCTACCGGTCCGCCCCGCTGCACGCCCTCGGCGCCGCCGCCGACGCCGCCCGGCGCCGCCGTTACGCGGGCACCGAGCACATCGCGACGTACATCATCGAGCGGAACATCAACTACACCAACGTCTGCGTCACGGCCTGCAAGTTCTGCGCCTTCTACGCCCCGCCCAAGGACACCGCCAAGGGCTGGACCCGCGACCTGGACGACATCCTGCGCCGCTGCGCCGAGACGGTGGAACTCGGCGGCACGCAGATCATGTTCCAGGGCGGGCACCACCCGGACTTCGGGGTCGAGTACTACGAGAAGCACTTCTCGGCCATCAAGAAGGAGTTCCCGCAGCTGGTGATCCACTCGCTGGGGGCCTCCGAGGTCGAGCACATGGCCCGGATCTCGGGCGTGTCGGTCGAGGAGGCGATCCGCCGGATCCGCGACGCGGGCCTGGACTCCTTCGCGGGCGCGGGGGCCGAACTGCTGCCCGAGCGGCCGCGCAAGGCCATCGCGCCGCTCAAGGAGTCGGGCGAGCGCTGGCTGGAGATCATGGAGACGGCCCACAACCTCGGGGTCGAGTCCACCTCCACGATGCTCATGGGCACCGGGGAGACGAACGCCGAGCGGATCGAGCACATCCGCATGATCCGCGAGGTGCAGGACCGTACGGGCGGCTTCCGCGCCTTCATCCCGTACACCTACCAGCCCGAGAACAACCACCTGAAGGGGCAGACGCAGGCGAGCATCTTCGAGTACCTGCGGATGATCGCGATCGCGCGGCTCTTCCTCGACAACGTGGCCCACATCCAGGGCTCCTGGCTGACCGTCGGCAAGGAGGCCGGCCAGCTCTCGCTGCACTACGGGGCGGACGACCTCGGCTCGGTGATGCTGGAGGAGAACGTGGTCTCCTCGGCGGGCGCCCGGCACCGGTCCAACCGGATGGAGCTGCTCCATCTCATCCGTACGGCGGGGCGGGTGCCCGCGCAGCGCGCGACCACGTACGAGCACCTGGTCGTGCACGACGACCCGGCCAACGACCCGGTCGACGACCAGGTCGTCTCCCACCTCTCCTCGACGGCGCTGGAGGGCGGCACCGCCCACCCGGAGCTGAAGCTGATCGACGCCTCCTGACGCCCCTCCGAGCACCCGCCCGGCCCCTTCCCGAGCCCTCCCACCCCCTCCCAGCCCCCTCTGAACACCCTCTGAACACCCTTCAAGGCGCCCCCTGATGCTGACCCTCCACGCGGCGCCCCTCGTCCGGCTCGCCCCCGACGACGCGGCGCCGCTGCACGACGCCGCCGTCGCGGTCGACGGCGACCGGATCGCGGCGGTCGGGCCGCTGGACGCGCTGCGCGGCACGTATCCGCGGGCCCGTGTGCGGCAGTGGCCCGGCACGCTGGGCCCGGGCCTGGTCCACGACGCGCCGGTGCCGGACGCGCCCAGCCCGCGCGAGCGGATCCACGCGCTGCTGCGCCTGGGCGCGACCGCGGTCGTCGCGGCGCGCCTCACCGACCCCGAGCTGCTCGCGGCCGCGCGGCGGGGCGGCGTCGCCGTCCTGGACCGGCCGCGCCCGCCCGCCCTCGCCGAGGGCGGGCGCGCGGACCTGGCGGCCTTCGAGGCGGACGGCGCGTGCGTGGCCACGGTGCTCGCCGGGCGGCTGGTGCACCGCCGCCGCTGAGCGGCGCGGGCGGGGTCCCGCGCGGGGCGGGCCGGCGCCGGGTGAACAATGGGGGCGTGACCCGAGCATCCCTGGACAAGCAGCCGCAGGAAGTCGCCACGATGTTCGACGGCGTGGCGGCCAAATACGACCTCACCAACGACGTGCTGTCCCTCGGACAGGCCCGGCTGTGGCGCAAGGCCGTGGCGCGCGCCCTCGATGTACGCCCGGGCGAGCGCGTGCTCGACCTCGCCGCCGGTACGGGCACCTCCTCGCTGCCCTTCGCCGCCGCCGGCGCGTACGTCGTCCCGTGCGACTTCTCGCTCGGCATGCTGCGGGAGGGCAAGCGGCGCCATCCGCAACTGCCGCTCACGGCGGGCGACGGAACCCGGCTGCCCTTCGCGGACGGGGTCTTCGACGCGGTCACGATCTCCTTCGGGCTGCGCAACGTCCACGACCCGGACGCCGCGCTGCGCGAGCTGCTGCGCGTGACCAGGCCCGGTGGCCGCCTCGTGGTCTGCGAGTTCAGCCACCCCACCTGGCGGCCGTTCCGCACCGTGTACACCGAGTATCTGATGCGCGCGCTGCCGCCGATCGCGACCGCGGTCAGCAGCAACCCGGACGCGTACGTCTACCTCGCCGAGTCCATCCGCGTCTGGCCCGACCAGCCGCGGCTCGCCGCACGGCTGGGCCAGGCGGGCTGGACGAAGGTCGCGTGGCGGAATCTGAACGGCGGGATCGCCGCCCTTCACCGGGGCGTCAAGCCGTAGGCGCGGCCCCGTCGAGCCGTGAGCGCCGGGGCTGAGCCGTGAGCGCCGGGGCGTTCGCGACGCGAGCGCCGGCGCGCCGAGCCGTGCGCGCTCCGGGGTGGCCCTCCGTACCGGCCGGAGCACCCCCCATAGACTGCACCTGTCCAGTGCCCGGCGTGACCGGCACGCCGTTACCGAGCCCTCGGGAGACCCGCGTGAGCGAGACCGCACCCACGGAGCGGACCGCCGACGTCATCGTCGTCGGCGCCGGGCCGGCCGGATCCACCACGGCGTACTACCTCGCCAAGGCCGGACTGGACGTGCTGCTGCTGGAGAAGACGGCGTTCCCGCGCGAGAAGGTGTGCGGCGACGGCCTGACGCCGCGCGCCACCAAGGAACTCGTCGCCATGGGCATCGACGTCTCCGAGGAGGCCGGCTGGCTGCGCAACCGCGGCCTGCGGATCATCGGCGGCGGGGTGCGGCTGGAGCTCGACTGGCCGGAGCTGGCCTCGTACCCGGACTACGGACTGGTCCGCAAGCGCGACGACTTCGACGAGCAGCTGGCGCGGCAGGCCCAGAAGGCCGGCGCCCGGCTGTACGAGCGCTGCAATGTGGGCGCCCCGGTCATCGACGACCGTACGGGCCGGATCACCGGCGTCGAGGCCAGGCTCGGCGTCGAGAAGACACCGGTCACCTTCCACGCCCCGCTGGTGGTCGCCGCGGACGGCAACTCCACCCGGCTCTCGCTGGCCATGGGGCTGCACCGCCGCGAGGACCGGCCGATGGGCGTCGCGGTGCGGACGTACTTCGCCTCGCCCCGCCACGACGACGACTACCTGGAGTCCTGGCTGGAGTTGTGGGACCGCCGCGGCCCCGAGGACCGGCTGCTGCCCGGCTACGGCTGGATCTTCGGCATGGGCGACGGCACGAGCAACGTCGGCCTCGGCGTGCTCAACACCTCCGCGTCCTTCAAGGAGTTGGACTGGCGAGAGGTGCTCAAGGCGTGGTGCGCCTCGATGCCGGAGGACTGGGGCTACACCCCGGAGAACATGACCGGCCCGATCCGCGGCGCCGCCCTCCCCATGGCCTTCAACCGGCAGCCGCACTACACCCGGGGCCTGTTGCTGGTCGGGGACGCGGGCGGCATGGTCAACCCGTTCAACGGCGAGGGCATCGCCTACGCGATGGAATCCGGCCGGCTCGCCGCGGACGTCGTGGTGCAGGCCCACGCCCGCGGCACCGCCGCCCGTCGCGAACTGGCCCTCCAGCGCTACCCGAAGGTCATCAAGGACACCTACGGCGGCTACTACACGCTGGGCCGGGCCTTTGTGAAGCTGATCAGCAATCCGACGGTCATGAAGCTGGCGGCCCAGCGCGGTCTGACCCACCCGATGCTGATGCGGTTCACGCTGAAGCTGATGGCCAACCTCACCGACCCGACGGGCGGCGACGCGATGGACCGCATCATCAACGGCCTGGCGAAGGTGGCCCCCAAGGCGTAGTCCGGCCCGGCGTCGGCCGGTGTCACCCGGCCGTCGCCGGGTTGGCGCTGGTGATGACGGCGAAGTGCGCGCCGGACGGGTCGGTCAGCCACGCCATGCGGCCGATGTCCTCGGCGGTCATGGCGGGCATCAGCACCGAGCCGCCGAGCTTCTCGGCCCGGTCGGCGACCAGGTCGCAGTCCGCCACCTCGAAGTAGGGCAGCCACTGCGGGACATCGACGTCCCCCTGGAGCGGTGCCACGCCGCCGAAGGAGCCCTCCCGGCCGCGCCCGGCCGTCGAGAGCACGGTGTACGTCCCGCCGGAGAACGGCATGTCCTCGGCGTCCCAGCCGAACACCGTGTGGTAGAAGGCGAGATCGGCGACCGGGCCGGGGCTGTGCAGCTCCACCCAGCACAACGTGCCCTCCTCGGTGACCGCTTCCAGGCCCCGCGTCTTTCCGGGCTGCCAGACGGCGAACCGGGCGCCGCCGGGGTCGGTGAACTGGGCCATCCGCCCCTCGTCGAAGACGTCGAACGGCGCGGCGCGCACCGTGCCGCCCGCCTCGGTGACCAGCGTGGCGGTGGCGTCGGCGTCGGAGGTGTGGAAGTACGGCGTCCAGGCGGCGCGCGCGCCCTCCTCGTGGAGCGGGCCGACGGCCGCCACGGTCCTGCGGTCCTTCTTGAAGAAGCCGTAGCCGCCCGCTTCCGGACCGGCCGACTCCGACGTCCAGCCGAACAGGCTGGTGTGGAACGCGGCGGCCGCGTCGGTGTCGGGGGTGCCGAGGTCGAGCCAGTTGGGGGCGCCGGGGACGTAATCGGTGGTGAGCATGCGCGCTCCTTCGGCGGATGGGTCGCCGGCGCCGTGTCCCGCGCCGCCGCGGCCCTGTCTCCCGGCGGCGCCCGCCCCGGCAGTTCTCAGTCTGGCACCGGGCACCGGGGGCCGCCGCCGGGAGTCCGGGCCGCGGCGCCGGTCACGTCGCCGGTCACGTCGCCGGTCGCGTGGGCCCGCCGACGGTGGTGACAATGAAGGAGGGGCGCCGTGGCGTCGGCCGCGGTGACACCGGATCGGGCCCGCGGGTCGGTTGCGCCGCCGGTGGGCCGTCAGGAGGTACACCATGACCAAGGCCGCAGACATCATGCACCCGGGCGCGCAGTGGATACCCGCGCACGAGACGCTGGACCGGGCGGCTCAGCTGATGCGGGAGCTGGACGTCGGGGCGCTGCCGATCGCCGACGAGAACGAGCGGCTGTGCGGCATCCTGACCGACCGCGACATCGTGGTCGGCTGTGTCGCGGTGGGCAAGGACCCGTCCCGGGCGAGGGCGGGGGATCTGGCGAAGGGCACGCCGCGCTGGATCCCGGCCGACGCGGATGTGAGCGATGTGCTCCGCGAGATGGAGCAGCACAAGATCCGCAGGCTGCCGGTGATCGACAAGGACAAGCGGCTGGTCGGCATGATCAGCGAGGCCGATCTGGCCCACCACCTCAGCGACGACCAGATCGCCGAGTTCGTGGAGAAGGTCTACGCCCAGAGCTAGGGAATGAGGCCGCCGACCCGCGCTCGACGGGAACGGCGGCCCCACATGGGTCCGGGAAGGAAGACCTCAGGGACCTCAGACCTCAGAGAAGGCGGACGGCGCCGGTCGGCGGGTCGTAGCTCAGGGGACGCTCGACAATGCCGGTGCTCGAGTTCTGGGCGCCGATGAAGTTGCCACCGCCGATGTAGACGGCGACGTGGTACGCGCTGCCCCGGCCGCCCCAGTAGAGGAGGTCGCCGGGCTGCAGGTTGTCCAGCGACACGGGGGTGCCCTGCAGCGACTGGTCCTGCGACACGCGCGGCAGGCTGATGCCGATCTGGTTGAAGGCGGCCTGGGTCAGGCCGGAGCAGTCGTACGAGGACGGGCCGCTGGAGCCCATCACGTACGCCTTGCCCACCTGGGCCTTCAGGAAGCTGATGAGCGTCGCGACATTGCCCGTCGCCTTCGTCGCGGTGGACGTGGCCTTGGCCGTCGCGGTGGAGAGGGTGGTGCGCTCGGCGGTACGGGACGCCCGCTCGGCCTTCTCCTGGGCCGCGCGGCGGGCCGCGGCCTTGCGCGCCGCCTCCTGGGCCTCGCGGGCCTTGCGGTCGGCCTCGGCCTTGGCCTTCTTCGCCGTGGCCTTCGCCTGGGCGGCGGCCTGGTCCTGCTGCGCCTGGAGCTGGTAGTCGGCGGCGGCCTGCTGGGTGGCGTCGGCGGACTGCGCGGCGGTGCTGGCCAGCGTGGAGCCGAGGGTCGGCATCTCCAGGGTGGACTCGGCGGCGGCCGGCTCGGCGGCGACGGCGGGCGCCGCGGCACCGGCGACCGCGAGGGTGAGGAAGCCACCGGTGACCCCGGCGCGGAGTGCACGCGTGGAGGAGGCGGCACGGCGGGGCTTCCGGTGGCTGGGTATGTGTGCGGTCTGGGACATGGTCCAACCGCTATCAGGGGCCGTAGTCCGGGATCAAGAAAAGTGGACTGCGTCACACTTGACGCGCTCATGCCCTGAAGTGGGGGTTTTCGATCTTGCTCCGAGCCTTCTGTGGTGTGTCCGAATTTTTCGATCATGCGCATACGCATGGCATTTGGCGGTCCTGGCGGGGCGGTGCGGGGCCTATCACCAATCCGGCCCGCGCATCAAGCACTCTGATCAAATCGAGATCCACAACCTTTTGCCGCGTGGCATACCTCACTCGCCGGACCGGCTCGTGAACGAAGGCGCGTAGTAGCGATCACCGAATGGCGACCGCGGAGGCTCGCGGCGATGGGTCGCTCATGAGGGTGGATGTCGCATATCAGGTGAAGACGTCCATCGCAAATTTGCGTGTAGGTGCCATATCTTGGTAGGAGCGCAAGCCGCTCACCAGTGACGACGGGTCTGTATGTCACTTCTCGTGATCGATCGGATGCTTCGAGTGCAAGATCACCGCTCATCCGACTTCATGATCCTTCGTCAGGTGGTGGAGATCACAAAGACGTTGTTGCACCCCGTGTCGCAGATCACATACCGACGGGCATAGGATGCAGGCGAAACGGGCTTGTGAACTGCCTCACATGTGCGCGATCTTCGTGAGTGCGGTCCGTGAGTCCGTGCGGTCCGCCACAGTCACCGTCGACTGAAGGGAGCGAGGACGGTGAACGCATACGCGCCCATCCTCGTACTGGGAGCCCTCGGGGCAGGCTTTACGGTCTTCTCGGTCCTGATGGCCACGATCATCGGCCCCAAGCGCTACAACCGGGCCAAGCTCGAAGCCTACGAATGCGGCATCGAGCCGACTCCGCATCCGGCCGGCGGCGGGCGCTTCCCCATCAAGTACTACCTGACGGCGATGCTCTTCATCGTCTTCGACATCGAGATCGTCTTCCTCTACCCCTGGGCCGTCACCTTCGACGCCCTGGGGCTGTTCGGGCTCGTGGAGATGCTCCTCTTCGTGCTCACCGTCTTCGTCGCCTACGCGTACGTCTGGCGACGGGGCGGCCTGGAGTGGGACTAAGCAGAGACCGAGGAGAGAGGAGAACCGTCGCATGGGTATCGAAGACAAGCTTCCGAGCGGCTTTCTGCTGACCACCGTCGAGCAGGCGGCGGGGTTGGCGCGCAAGTCCTCCGTCTTCCCGGCCACCTTCGGGCTCGCCTGCTGCGCCATCGAGATGATGACCACGGGCGCCGGACGCTACGACCTGGCCCGCTTCGGCATGGAGGTCTTCCGCGGCTCGCCCCGCCAGGCCGATCTGATGATCGTGGCCGGGCGCGTCAGCCAGAAGATGGCCCCGGTGCTGCGGCAGGTCTACGACCAGATGCCGAATCCGAAATGGGTCATCTCGATGGGCGTCTGCGCCTCCTCGGGCGGCATGTTCAACAACTACGCGATCGTGCAGGGCGTCGATCACATCGTCCCGGTCGACATCTATCTGCCCGGCTGCCCGCCGCGCCCCGAGATGCTCATGGACGCGATCCTCAAGCTGCACCAGAAGATCCGCGAGGAGAAGCTCGGCGTGAACCGCGAGCGCGCGGCCCGCGAGGCGGAGGAAGCGGCGCTCAAGGCGCTCCCGACGATCGAGATGAAGGGGCTGCTTCGGTGAGCGACGTACGCGAGGCCGCCGGGCCGCAGATGACGACGAAGGCCGCCCCTCTGCGCCTCGCGGACGACTGTGACATCAGCCGCTGGCGCAGCGGGGCGAACGGAGGGCAGGACGTTGACTGAGACCAATGGGGTCAACCCCGGGGCCAGTGGCGTGAACCCGGACCAGGAACTGAACGCCGAGAACCTCCCCGGCCGCCGGGGCGACCAGGGCGAGCCCATCCGCGTCCAGCGCGGCATGTTCGGCGCCAACAACGGCGGCGACACCTCGGGCTACGGCGGCCTGGTGCGGCCGGTCCGGCTGCCCGGCCCGGCCACCCGGCCGTACGGGGGCTGGTTCGACGAGGTCGCCGACGAACTCGAGGGCGCGCTCGAGGAGCAGTCGCTCCTCCCGGAGAACGCGATCGAGAAGACCGTCGTGGACCGCGGCGAGCTGACCTTCCACATCGCGCGCGAGCACCTGCCGAGGGTGGCCAGGACGCTGCGCGACGACCCGGCGCTGCGCTTCGAGCTGTGCACGGGCGTCAGCGGCGTCCACTTCCCCGGCGACAAGGGCCGCGAGTTGCACGCCGTCTACCACCTGCGCTCGATCACCCACAACCGGCTGATCCGGCTGGAGGTGAGCGTCCCCGACAGCGACCCGCACATCCCGTCGATCGTCGACGTCTACCCGACCAACGACTGGCACGAGCGCGAGACGTACGACTTCTTCGGCCTGATCTTCGACGGTCACCCCGCGCTCACGCGGATCATGATGCCCGACGACTGGCAGGGCTTCCCGCAGCGCAAGGACTACCCGCTCGGCGGCATCCCCGTCGAGTACAAGGGCGCCCAGATCCCGGCTCCGGACCAGCGGAGGTCGTACAGCTGATGTCTGCCACCCACGCCACGCACTCCACCCGCTCCGCCTCCGCGCGCGAGACCACCGAAGGCACCGTCTACACCGTCACCGGCGGCGACTGGGACGAGGTCGTGGAGGCCGCGGCCCGCACCGACGACGAGCGGATCATCGTCAACATGGGTCCGCAGCACCCGTCCACCCACGGCGTGCTCCGGCTCATCCTGGAGATCGACGGCGAGACGGTCACCGAGGCCCGCTGCGGTATCGGGTACCTGCACACCGGCATCGAGAAGAACCTCGAATTCCGGAACTGGACGCAGGGCACCACGTTCGTGACCCGCATGGACTATCTGACGCCCTTCTACAACGAGGCGGCCTACTGCCTGGGCGTCGAGAAGCTGCTGGGCATCGAGGACCAGGTGCCGGACCGGGCCTCGGTCATCCGCGTGATGCTGATGGAGCTCAACCGGCTCTCCTCCCACCTGGTGGCGATCGCCACCGGCGGCATGGAACTCGGCGCGAGCACCATCATGATCTACGGCTTCCGCGACCGCGAGCTGATCCTGGACATCTTCGAGCTGATCACCGGCCTGCGGATGAACCACGCGTACATCCGGCCCGGCGGACTCGCCCAGGACCTGCCGCCCGGCGCGGTCGACCAGGTGCGCGACTTCCTGAAGAAGATGCGCAAGAACATGCCCGAGTACGACAAGCTCGCGACCGGAAACCCCATCTTCAAGGCCCGGCTGCAGGACGTCGGCTACCTCGATCTCGCCGGCTGCATGGCGCTCGGCGTCACCGGCCCGATACTGCGGGCCACCGGGCTGCCGCACGACCTGCGCAAGTCCCAGCCGTACTGCGGCTACGAGACCTACGACTTCGAGGTCCCCACCGCCGAGACCTGCGACGCCTACGGCCGCTTCCTGATCCGCCTCGAGGAGATGCGCCAGTCGCTGCGGATCGTCGAGCAGTGCCTGGAGCGGCTGGAGCCGGGGCCGGTCATGGTCGAGGACAAGAAGATCGCCTGGCCCGCGCAGCTGGCGCTGGGGCCGGACGGGCTCGGCAACTCCCTCGACCACATCAAGAAGATCATGGGCACCTCGATGGAGGCCTTGATCCACCACTTCAAGCTGGTGACCGAGGGCTTCCGGGTCCCGCCCGGACAGGCGTACACGGCGGTCGAGTCGCCCAAGGGCGAGCTGGGCGTGCATGTGGTCAGCGACGGCGGCACCCGCCCGTACCGCGTGCACTTCCGCGACCCGTCCTTCACCAATCTCCAGTCCGTGGCGGCGATGTGCGAGGGCGGCCAGGTCGCCGACGTGATCGTCGCCGTGGCGTCCATCGACCCCGTGATGGGAGGCGTCGACCGGTGACTGATGTCCAGCTGGGAATGCCGCAGCTCCCCGCCCCCGACTACCCGGCCGAGGTCCGGGCGCGGCTCGAGGCGGATGCCCGGGAGGTGATCGCCCGCTACCCCGACAGCCGCAGCGCGCTGCTGCCGCTGCTGCACCTGGTGCAGTCGGAGGAGGGCCATGTCACCCGCACCGGCGTCCGGTTCTGCGCCGAGATGCTGGGCCTGACCACCGCCGAGGTCACCGCGGTCGCCACCTTCTACACGATGTACCGGCGCGGGCCCTCCGGCGACTACCAGGTGGGGGTGTGCACCAACACCCTGTGCGCGGTGATGGGCGGCGACGCGATCTTCGAGGCCCTGCAGCGCCATCTGGGCGTCGGCAACGGGGAGACCACCGAGGACGGCAAGATCACTCTCGAGCACATCGAGTGCAACGCGGCCTGCGACTACGCGCCCGTGGTGATGGTCAACTGGGAGTTCTTCGACAACCAGACCGTGGAGTCCGCCACGCGGATGGTCGACGACCTGCGGGCGGGCCGCACCGTCGAGCCGACCCGCGGCGCGCCGCTGTGCACCTTCAAGGAGACCGCGCGCATCCTCGCCGGCTTCCCCGACCCGCGCCCGGGCGCGGTCGAGGCGGGCGGCAGCGCCGGCCCGGCCTCGCTCGTCGGGCTGCGGCTGGCCAAGGGGGAGGCGGCGCCCGGCCGGGTCGTCTCGCCCAGGTCCGCCGACTATCCGTCGGACGAGGAGGCGCCCGCGCACCCGAGCTCCCATGACGCGCCGCAGCGGACCTCCGCCTCCGACCCGCACCACCCGTCCGGTCCGGTCGCCGAGGAGGGGGAGTGATGACCGTGACAGTCGAGCGGGGCGAGTCCAGCCCCGAGAAGCTGCTGGCACCCGTGCTGTCGTCGTTCTGGGACGAGCCGAAGTCCTGGACCCTGGACACCTATCTGCGCCACGAGGGCTACGAGGGCATGCGCAAGGCCCTCGCCATGCCGCCCGACGACGTGATCGCGCTGGTGAAGGACGCGGGCCTGCGCGGCCGCGGCGGCGCGGGCTTCCCCACCGGGATGAAGTGGCAGTTCATCCCGCAGGGCGACGGCAAGCCGCACTACCTGGTCGTCAACGCGGACGAGTCCGAGCCCGGCACCTGCAAGGACATCCCCCTCCTCTTCGCCAATCCGCACGCCCTCATCGAGGGCATGATCATCGCCTGTCACGCCATCCGCTCCGAGCACGCCTTCATCTATCTGCGCGGCGAGGTCGTGCCCGTGCTGCGGCGGCTGCACGAGGCCGTACGCGAGGCGTACGAGGCGGGCTACCTCGGTACGGGCGACGCGCGCCGGCGGAAGCTCGGCCTGGACGGCCTTCCGGATCTCGACATCACCGTGCACGCGGGCGCCGGCGCGTACATCTGCGGCGAGGAGACCGCGCTGCTGGACTCCCTGGAAGGGCGGCGCGGCCAGCCCCGGCTCCGGCCCCCCTTCCCGGCGGTCGCGGGTCTGTACGCGTGCCCCACTGTCGTCAACAACGTCGAGTCCATCGCGTCGGTTCCCGCCATCCTGCACAAGGGCAAGGAATGGTTCCGGTCGATGGGCAGCGAGAAGTCCCCGGGCTTCACGCTCTACTCGCTGTCCGGGCACGTCGCCAACCCCGGCCAGTACGAGGGCCCGCTGGGCATCACCCTGCGGCAGCTGCTCGACATGAGCGGCGGCATCCGGCCCGGCCACCGGCTGAAGTTCTGGACGCCGGGCGGCTCTTCGACGCCGCTGCTCACCGAGGAGCACCTGGACGTCCCCCTCGACTACGAGGGCGTGGGCGCCGCCGGGTCGATGCTCGGCACCAAGGCGCTCCAGTGCTTCGACGAGACGACCTGCGTGGTGCGCGCGGTGACCCGCTGGACCGAGTTCTACGCGCACGAGTCCTGCGGCAAGTGCACGCCCTGCCGCGAGGGCACGTACTGGCTGGTCCAGCTGTTGCGCGACATCGAGGCGGGCAAGGGCCGCATGGAGGACCTGGAGAAGCTGGCCGACATCGCCGACAACATCAACGGCAAGTCCTTCTGCGCGCTGGGCGACGGCGCCGCCAGCCCCATCTTCTCCTCCCTCAAGTACTTCAAGGAGGAGTACGAGCAGCACATCACCGGCGGCGGGTGCCCCTTCGACCCCGCCAAGTCCACCGTGTGGGCCGACGACCCGAGCTCCACTCACCTGGGGGTGAACGCATGACCGTGACCACCAATGCACCCTCCGGAGGCGGAGAGGCGGCGGTGCCGCGCGAAGATCTGGTCTCCGTCACCATCGACGGCATCGAGATCTCCGTCCCCAAGGGGACCCTGGTGATCCGCGCGGCGGAGCTGCTCGGCATCGAGATCCCCCGCTTCTGCGACCATCCGCTCCTGGACCCGGCCGGCGCCTGCCGCCAGTGCATCGTCGAGGTCGAGGGCCAGCGCAAGCCGATGGCCTCCTGCACGATCACCTGCACCGACGGGATGGTGGTCAGGACGCAGCTCACCTCGCCCGTGGCCGAGAAGGCGCAGCGCGGGGTGATGGAGCTGCTGCTGATCAACCACCCGCTGGACTGCCCGGTGTGCGACAAGGGCGGCGAGTGCCCGCTGCAGAACCAGGCGATGTCCACCGGGCAGGCGGACAGCCGCTTCGAGGGCCGCAAGCGCACCTTCGCCAAGCCGGTGCCGATCTCCCCGCAGGTGCTGCTGGACCGTGAGCGGTGTGTGCTGTGCGCGCGCTGCACCCGCTTCTCCAACCAGGTCGCGGGCGACCCGATGATCGAGCTGCTGGAGCGCGGCGCCCTTCAGCAGGTGGGCACGGGCGAGGGCGACCCGTTCGAGTCGTACTTCTCCGGCAACACCATCCAGATCTGCCCGGTGGGCGCGCTGACCTCGGCCGCCTACCGCTTCCGGTCCCGCCCCTTCGACCTGGTGTCCTCGCCCAGCGTGTGCGAGCACTGCGCGGGCGGCTGCGCGACCCGCACCGACCACCGGCGCGGCAAGGTCATGCGCCGGCTCGCGGCGGACGACCCCGAGGTCAACGAGGAGTGGATCTGCGACAAGGGGCGCTTCGGCTTCCGCTACGCGCAGCTGCCCGACCGGCTCACCACCCCGCTGGTGCGCAACCGGGAGACGGGCGAGCTGGAGCCGGCGAGCTGGCCCGAGGCGCTGGAGGCGGCGGCGCGCGGCCTGGCCGCGGTCCGCGGCCGGGCGGGCGTGCTGACCGGAGGCCGGCTCACCGTCGAGGACGCCTACGCCTACGCCAAGTTCGCGCGGGTCGCCCTGGACACCAACGACATCGACTTCCGGGCCCGGGCGCACAGCGCCGAGGAGGCCGACTTCCTGGCCACCCAGGTGGCGGGCCGGGGCCGCGACCTGGACGGCGGCGGGCTGACATACGCCGCGCTGGAGAAGGCCCCGGCCGTCCTCCTGGTCGGCTTCGAGTCGGAGGAGGAGGCGCCCGGCGTCTTCCTGCGGCTGCGCAAGGCCCACCGCAAGCACGGCCAGCGGACCTTCGCCCTGGCCACCCACGCCACCCGGGGCCTGACGAAGGCGGGCGGCACGCTGCTGCCCGCGGCCCCCGGCACCGAGACCGAGTGGCTGGACGCGCTCGCGGGCCGCACCGGCCTGGACGCCGACGGGGAGCGGGCCGCCGAGGCGCTGCGCGCCGAGGGCGCGGTGATCATCGCCGGTGAGCGGCTCGCGGCCGTGCCGGGCGCGCTGACCGCCGCCGTACGGGCCGCGGCCGCGACCGGCGCCACGCTGGTCTGGATCCCGCGCCGGGCCGGTGAGCGGGGCGCGATCGAGGCGGGCGCGCTGCCCGGGCTGCTGCCCGGCGGCCGGCCGGTCGCCGACCCGCGGGCCCGCGAGGAGACCGCCGCCGCCTGGGGCGTGGCCACACTGCCCGGCCGGGCGGGCCGCGACACCACCGGGATCGTCGAGGCCGCGGCGGGCGGCGAGCTCGGCGCGCTGCTGGTCGCCGGCGTCGAGATCGCCGATCTGCCCGACCCGGCGCGGGCCCTCGCGGCCCTGGAGTCGGTCGGCTTCCTGGTCAGCCTGGAGCAGCGGCCCACCGAGGTCACAGCGCACGCGGACGTGGTGCTGCCGGTCGCGGCGGTCGTCGAGAAGTCGGGCACCTTCCTCAACTGGGAGGGGCGGGCCCGGCCGTTCGAGGCGGCCATCAAGCCCGACCAGATGACCCGCCGGCACGTCCTCCCCGACGCGCGCGTGCTGCACATGCTGGCCGACGCCATGGAGGCGCCGCTCGACCTGCCGGACGTGCACGCCGTACGGGCCGAGCTGACCCGGCTGGGCACCTGGCGCGGGTCGCGCGGCATCGGGCCGATGGAGACCGGCGGTCCGCTGCCCCGCCCCGGCGAGGGCGAGGCGCTGCTCGCGGGCCACCGGCTGCTGCTGGACCAGGGCCGACTCCAGGAGGGCGACCCGGCGCTGGCCGCCACCCGGCACGCGGCGGTGGCCCGGCTGTCCCCGGCGACCGCGGCGGAGGCGGGGGTGCGGGACGGGGAGACCCTACGGGTCAGCGGCCCGGCCGGGTCGGTCACGCTGCCCCTGGCGGTGACCGCGATGCCGGACCGGGTGGTCTGGCTGCCGCTGAACTCCACGGGCGGCGGCGCGTACCGCGACCTGGGCGCCCGCCCCGGTGAACTGGTCAAGATCGGCGCTGTCGCGACGGAACCGGAGGTGACCGCATGAGCTACCTCGCCGCGGAAGACCTGTCGATGTTCGGCCACGACCCCTGGTGGCTGGTCCTGATCAAGGTGGTCTTCTGCTTCGCCTTCCTGATGGTGACCGTGCTGATCTCCATCGTCATGGAGCGCAAGGTCGTCGGCTGGATGCAGCTGCGCATCGGGCCCAACCGGCACGGCCCCTGGGGCATGCTGCAGTCCCTCGCGGACGGCGTGAAGCTGATGCTCAAGGAGGACATCGTCGTCAAGGGCGCGGACAAGGTGGTCTACGTCCTGGCGCCGATCGTCGCGGCCATCCCCGCCTTCATGGCGGTCGCGGTCATCCCGTTCGGCCCCGCCGGAAACGAGATCTCGATCTTCGGGCACCGCACCGCGATGCAGCTCACCGACCTGCCGATCGCGATCCTCTACATCCTGGCCACCGCCTCGGTGGGCATCTACGGCATCGTGCTGGCGGGCTGGTCGTCCGGCTCGACGTATCCGCTCCTCGGCGGCCTGCGCTCGTGCGCCCAGATGATCAGCTACGAGATCGCGATGGGCATGTCCTTCGCGGCGGTCTTCCTCTACTCCGGGTCGATGTCGACCTCCGAGATCGTCAACTCCCAGCACGACCGCTGGTACGCGCTGCTGCTGCCGGTCTCCTTCATCATCTACATCATCGCGATGGTCGGTGAGACCAACCGCGCCCCCTTCGACATGCCGGAGTCCGAGGGCGACCTGGTCGGCGGCTTCAACACCGAGTACTCGTCGATCAAGTTCGCGATGTTCATGCTCGCCGAGTACATCAACATGGTCACCGTCTCGATGGTCGCGGTGACCCTCTTCCTGGGCGGCTGGCGGGCGCCATGGCCGATCAGCACCTTCTGGGCGGGGGCCAACCACGGCTGGTGGCCCATGCTCTGGTTCATCGGCAAGGTGCTCTCGCTGCTGTTCGCCTTCGTCTGGATCCGCGGCACGCTGCCGCGGGTGCGCTACGACCAGTTCATGAAGCTGGGCTGGAAGGTGCTCATCCCGGTCTCGATGGTCTGGCTGATGCTGGTCGCGACCGTGCGGGCGCTGCGCAACGAGAACTACGACTACCAGGACATCGTGCTGTACGTCGGCGGCGCGGTCCTCGCGCTCCTGCTGCTGTCGTTCGTCGTCGACATCTTCCGCGACCGCGAGGCTTCGCGCTCCGCGGCTTCCGCGGAGACCGAGGAGGGCCCGGAGCCCGCCTTCGACCCGATGGCCGGCGGCTTCCCGGTGCCGCCGCTGCCCGGCCAGACCCTGCCGCCCGTACCGCGCCGACGCCCGCGACACGAACGCGAGCTGATTGTCAGTGGCGGGCCCGACACTGTCAGTGACGGAAAGGAGGCCGACGGTGTCTGACTTCCAGAACCCGGTGGCCGGCTTCGGCGTGACCTTCAAGGCCATGTTCAAGAAGCGGCTCACCGAGCAGTACCCCGAGGTGAAGAAGCCGACCGCGCCCCGCTTCCACGGACGCCACCAGCTCAACCGCCACCCGGACGGGCTGGAGAAGTGCGTCGGCTGCGAGCTGTGCGCGTGGGCCTGCCCGGCGGACGCGATCTATGTCGAGGGCGCGGACAACACGGACGAGGAGCGCTACTCCCCGGGCGAGCGCTACGGCCGCGTCTACCAGATCAACTATCTGCGCTGCATCCTGTGCGGCCTGTGCGTCGAGGCCTGCCCCACCCGGGCGCTGACCATGACCAATGAGTACGAGCTCGCCGACCGGACCCGCGAATCGCTCATCTACACCAAGGAGGAGCTGCTCGCGGGTCTCGAGGAGGGCATGGTCGACTCCCCGCACGCGATCTACCCCGGCATGGACGAGCAGGACTACTACCGCGGTCTGGTGACCGAGGCCGCGCCCGGGACGCAGCGCCAGGTCGCCGTCAGCAAGGGCGAGGTCCCCCCGGGCGGGGCCGCGCCGGTCGCGGGCGACGAGGAGCTGCGGCAAGAGGGGGTGCAGTCATGACGCTGGCCGCCGCCGCGAGCACCACCTCCACCGGCGAGGCGGTGCAGTTCTGGATCCTCGCCACCGTGGCCGTGATCGGCGCGCTGTGCACGATCCTGATGCGCAAGGCCGTGCACAGCGCCCTGTGCCTGGCGGGCACCATGATCGTCCTGGCGATCTTCTACCTCGCCAACGGCGCGTACTTCCTGGGCGTCGTCCAGATCGTCGTCTACACCGGCGCGATCATGATGCTGTTCCTCTTCGTCGTCATGCTGGTCGGCGTCACCGCCGCCGACTCGCTGAAGGAGACGCTCAAGGGGCAGCGCTGGCTCGCCGCGCTGTGCGGGGTCGGCTTCGGCATCCTGCTGTGCGCCGGGATCGGCAACGCCTCGCTGAAGAGCTTCAACGGCCTCGGCCAGGCCAACTCCGGCGGCAATGTGGAGGGCCTGGCCGCCCTGATCTTCACCAAGTACGTCTTCGCCTTCGAGATCACCGGCGCGCTGCTGATCACCGCGGCGGTCGGCGCGATGGTGCTGACCCACCGCGAGCGCACCGAGCGGGCGCTCAGCCAGCGCGAGCAGTCCGAGCGGCGGGTGCGCAGCGGCAAGCAGGTTCCGCCGCTGCCCGCCCCCGGCGTCTACGCCCGGCACAACGCGGTGGACATCCCCGGCCTGCTGCCCGACGGCACGCCCTCCGAGCTCACGGTCAACGCGACGCTGCGCGGCCGCGGCCAGGTCCGCGACGTCTCCGGGGAGGCGCTGGCCGAGCTGGCCGCGCTGGAGCAGCGCTCGGCGCGCTGGCTGGGGCGTGACGCCAAGGGCGGCAAGGGTGGCAAGGGCCCGAAGGGCGCCGACCGCCGCGAGGGCGGGGGCGGCGCGGACCAGGCCGCCGATCCGGCCGGCGCCGGACATCCGGAGGACTCGAAGGGGGTCGCCAAGTGAATCCGGTCAACTACCTCTACCTGTCGGCCCTGCTGTTCACCATCGGCGCGGCCGGCGTGCTGATCCGGCGGAACGCGATCGTCCTGTTCATGTGCGTCGAGTTGATGCTGAACGCCTGCAACCTGGCGTTCGTCACCTTCTCCCGGATGCACGGCAATCTCGACGGCCAGATCATCGCCTTCTTCACGATGGTCGTCGCGGCCGCCGAAGTCGTGGTCGGTCTCGCGATCATCGTGACGGTCTTCCGCTCCCGCCATTCGGCCTCGGTCGACGACGCCAGCCTGATGAAGCTCTAGAAGGGTCGCGTTCACGTGGAGAACCTCATCGGATTGCTCGTCGCGGCCCCGCTGCTCGGCGCGGCCCTGCTGCTGTGCGGGGGGCGGCGGCTGGACGGCAAGGGCCACTTGCTGGGCACCGCGCTCGCGGTCGCCTCCTTCGTGATCGGGGCCGTGCTCTTCGCCGACATGCTCGGCCGGGACGAGCACGACCGGGCCCTGCACAGCCACCTCTTCAGCTGGATCCCGGTGGGCGGCTTCCGGGCGGACGTCGCCTTCCAGCTCGACCAGTTGTCGATGACCTTCGTGCTCCTGATCACCGGTGTGGGCAGCCTGATCCACATCTATTCGATCGGCTATATGGAGCACGACGAGCGCCGACGCCGCTTCTTCGGCTATCTCAACCTCTTCCTCGCGGCGATGCTGCTGCTCGTCCTCGCCGACAACTACCTGCTGCTGTACGTGGGCTGGGAGGGCGTCGGCCTCGCCTCGTACCTGCTGATCGGCTTCTGGCAGCACAAGCCCAGCGCGGCCACGGCGGCGAAGAAGGCGTTCATCGTCAACCGGGTGGGCGACGTCGGCCTGTCGATCGCCATCATGCTGATGTTCACCACCTTCGGGACGTTCGCCTTCGCCCCGGTGCTCTCCCACGCGACCGACGCGAGCGAGGGCAAGCTCACCGCCATCGGGCTGATGCTGCTCCTGGCCGCCTGCGGCAAGTCGGCGCAGGTGCCGCTCCAGTCCTGGCTCGGGGACGCCATGGAGGGCCCGACCCCGGTCTCGGCCCTGATCCACGCGGCCACCATGGTGACCGCGGGCGTCTATCTGATCACCCGCTCGGGCGCGATCTTCAACGCCGCGCCGGACGCGCAGACCGCGGTGGTCACCGTGGGCGCGGTCACCCTGCTCTTCGGTGCGATCGTCGGTTGCGCCAAGGACGACATCAAGAAGGCCCTGGCCGGCTCGACCATGTCGCAGATCGGCTACATGATCCTCGCGGCCGGGCTCGGCCCGATCGGCTATGTCTTCGCGATCATGCACCTGGTCACCCACGGCTTCTTCAAGGCGGGGCTCTTCCTCGGCGCCGGCTCGGTCATGCACGCCATGAACGACGAGGTCGACATGCGCAAGTACGGGGGCCTGCGGAAGTACATGCCGGTCACCTTCGTGACCTTCGGGCTGGGCTATCTCGCGATCATCGGCTTCCCGGGCCTGTCAGGCTTCTGGTCCAAGGACAAGATCATCGAGGCGGCCTTCGCCAAGGGCGGCACGGAGGGCTGGATCCTGGGCGGCGTGGCGCTGCTCGGCGCCGCCATCACCGCGTACTACATGACCCGCGTGATGCTGCTGACCTTCTTCGGCGAGAAGCGCTGGGGCACCACCCCGTCGCCGGAGGAGCCCAGCGCCGAGCCCGCCGCCGAGACCGCCGGGGCGCACGCCGAGCCGCACCCCCACGAGTCGCCGAAGTCCATGACCATCCCGATGATCGTGCTGGCCTTCGGATCGGTGTTCGCGGGCGGGCTGTTCAGCCTCAACGACGCGTTCCTGAAATGGCTGGAGCCCGTCACCAGCCACAGCCACGGAGACTCCCCGATCGGCGCCGCCACCGTCACCGCCGGGACCATGGTCGTCCTGCTGATCGGCGTCGGGCTCGCCTGGGCGCAGTACGGGCGCCGCCCCGTCCCGCGCACCGCCCCGCGCGGCAGCCTGCTCACCCGGGCCGCGCGGCGCGACCTGCTCCAGGACGACTTCAACCACGTCGTGCTCGTCAAGCCCGGCCAGTACCTCACCCGCGGCCTGGTCTACGTCGACCACAAGCTGGTCGACGGCGTGGTCAACGGCACCGCGGCCTCGGTCGGCGGGCTCTCCGGCCGGCTGCGCAAGCTCCAGAACGGCTATGCCCGTTCGTACGCGGTCGGGATGTTCGCCGGTACGGCGGCGCTCATCGCCGCGACCCTGCTGATGAGGGCGGTCTGAGTCATGTCATTTCCCCTGCTGACGGTCACGGCCGCGGTGCCCGCGCTGGGCGCGGTCGCCACCGCCGCCGTGCCCGCCGCCAAGCGCTCCGCCGCCAAGTGGGTGGCGCTGGGCTTCTCGCTGGCCACGCTCGTCCTGGCGGCGATCGTGCTGGTGCGGTTCAACCCGGGCGGCGCCCACTACCAGCTCACCGAGTCCCACGCCTGGATCAAGGACTTCGGGGTGCGGTACGAGCTGGGTGTGGACGGCATCGCGGTCGCGCTGATCGCGCTGACCGCGGTCCTGATCCCCTTCATCATCCTGGCCGGCTGGCATGACGCCGACCCGCTGGAGGAGGCCCGGCCCAACCGCCGCTGGCGGCCCACCCAGGGCTTCTTCGCGCTGATCCTGATGGTCGAGGCGATGGTGGTGATCTCGTTCGAGGCCACCGACGTCTTCCTCTTCTACATCTTCTTCGAAGCCATGCTGATCCCGATGTACTTCCTCATCGGCGGCTTCGGGGACCGGGCCGGAGGGCGGTCCGAGGAGGAGACGGCCACCCAGCGCTCGTACGCCGCCGTCAAGTTCCTGCTCTACAACCTGGCGGGCGGGCTGATCATGCTGGCCGCGGTGGTCGGGCTGTACGCGGTCACCGCCGACGACCTGGGCACCGGCACCTTCTCGCTGCAGCAGATCACCGACGCTCGGGCCGCCGGCACGCTGGACTTCGCGACCGGCACCGAGCGGCTGCTGTTCCTCGGCTTCTTCTTCGCCTTCGCCGTGAAGGCGCCGCTGTGGCCGCTGCACACCTGGCTGCCCAACGCGATGGGGGAGGCCACCGCCCCCGTCGCCGTGCTGATCACCGCCGTGGTCGACAAGGTCGGCACCTTCGCGATGCTCCGCTTCTGCCTCCAGCTCTTCCCGGAGGCCAGCAAGTGGGCCACCCCGGTGATCCTCGTCCTCGCCCTCATCAGCATCATCTACGGGGCGCTGCTGGCGGTCGGCCAGCGGGACATCAAGCGGCTGGTGGCCTACGCCTCGATCTCCCACTTCGGCTTCATCATCCTCGGCATCTTCGCCATGACGACGCAGGGCCAGGGCGGAGCCACCCTCTACATGGTCAACCACGGGATCTCGACCGCCGCGCTGATGCTGGTGGCCGGCTTCCTGATCTCGCGGCGCGGGTCGCGGCTCATCGCCGACTACGGCGGGGTCCAGAAGGTCGCCCCGGTGCTGGCCGGCACCTTCCTGATCGGCGGTCTGGCCACCCTCTCGCTGCCCGGCCTGGCGCCCTTCGTCAGTGAATTCCTGGTCCTGGTCGGCACCTTCAGCCGCTATCCGGCGATCGGCGTGATCGCCACCGTCGGCATCGTGCTGGCCGCGCTGTACGTCCTGGTGCTCTACCAGCGCACCATGACCGGGCCGGTGAAGGCCGAGGTGCGGGGGATGCCCGATCTGAAGGTGCGCGAGCTGGTGGTGGTGGCGCCGCTGATCGCGCTGCTGATCTTCCTCGGCGTCTACCCGAAACCGCTGACCGACATCGTCAACCCGGCGGTCGATCACACGCTGTCCGTGGTGGACAAGAAGGATCCCAAGCCCGATCACCCCGTCACTGACGCGGGCTGGTTCCGCTACAGCCCGACGCACGACGGTGCTTCCGGAGGTGCCAAGTGAGCCACGCGGCCACTGTCCACACCCTGTGGACGACGGCGTCGGTCTCGCCCGACAAGATCCCCTCGCCGGACATCGAGTACGGCCAGCTGGCGCCCACCCTGATCGTGCTCGGCGCGGCGATCGTCGGGGTGCTGATCGAGGCCCTGCTGCCGCGCCGCCACCGCTACGCGGCCCAGCTCTTCGTCTCCGTGGTCGCCCTGGCCGCGGCCTTCGCCGCCGTCCTGGGCCTGGCGGCCGGGGACTACGGCACGACCAAGGCGCGCATCGCGGCCATGGGCGCCATCGCGGTGGACGGGCCCGCGCTCTTCCTGGAGGGCACGATCCTCCTGGTCGCGCTGGTCGCGGTCTTCACCTTCGCCGAGCGGCGGCTCGACCCGGCGGCACACGGCAATCGCGTCGACTCCTTCGCCGCGCAGCCGGCCGCCGTCCCGGGCGGCGAGGCCGAACAGGCGGCCGTGAAGGCGGGCTTCACCACCACCGAGGTCTTCCCGCTGGTCCTCTTCGCGGTCGGCGGCATGCTCGTCTTCCCCGCCGCCAACGACCTGCTGACCCTCTTCGTGGCGCTGGAGGTCTTCTCCCTCCCGCTGTACGTGCTGTGCGCGCTCGCCCGGCGGCACCGCATGCTCTCGCAGGAGGCCGCGGTCAAGTACTTCCTGCTCGGCGCCTTCTCGTCCGCCTTCCTGCTCTTCGGGATCGCACTCCTGTACGGCTACGCGGGTACCGTCACCTACGCCGGGATCGCCGATGTGGTCGACGGCCAGGTCGGCGACATCACCCCGGCGCTCGCCGGGACCATGGGCAATGACGCGCTGCTGCTCATCGGCGGCGCGATGGTGCTGATGGGTCTGCTGTTCAAGATCGGCGCGGTGCCCTTCCACATGTGGACGCCGGACGTCTACCAGGGCGCCCCCACCCCGGTGACCGGCTTCATGGCGGCGGCGACCAAGGTCGCGGCGTTCGGCGCGCTGCTGCGACTGCTGTATGTGGTCCTGCCGGGGCTGCGCTGGGACTGGCGGCCGGTGATGTGGGGCGTCGCGATCGTCACCATGCTGGGCGGCGCGATCGTCGCGGTCACCCAGACCGATGTGAAGCGGCTGCTGGCGTACTCCTCGATCGCCCACGCCGGCTTCATCCTGGCCGGTGTCATCGCCACCACCCCCGACGGCATCTCCTCGGTCCTCTTCTACCTGGCCGCGTACTCCTTCGTGACCCTCGGCGCGTTCTCCGTGGTCACCCTGGTGCGCGACGCGGGCGGCGAGGCCACGCACCTGTCCAAGTGGGCCGGGCTCGGCCGCCGCTCGCCCCTGGTGGCCGCGGTCTTCGCGGTCTTCTTGCTGGCCTTCGCCGGGATCCCCCTGACGAGTGGTTTCGCCGGGAAGTTCGCGGTCTTCAAGGCGGCGGCGGACGGGGGCGCGGGCGCGCTGGTGGTGATCGGTGTGATCTCCTCGGCGATCGCCGCGTTCTTCTACATCCGGGTGATCGTGCTGATGTTCTTCAGCGAGCCGCGGACCGAGGGGCCGTCGGTGGCCGTGCCGTCCCCGCTGACCTCGGCGGCGATCGCCATCGGCGTCGTGGTGACGATCGTGCTCGGCGTCGCCCCGCAGTACTTCCTCGACCTGGCCGGCCAGGCGGGCGTCTTCGTGCGCTGAGCCGCGCGTCGCCGCCCCCGGCCGCCCGGCGGCCGTCCGCCCGGTCCCCGCGTGGGGGCCGGGCGGTCGGGCTTCAGGGCCGTCGGTCAGCCGCCGGTGACGCCGCCGACGCTCTCCAGGCCGGGGAGGTCGGTCGGGAAGCCGGTCGGGATGTCGGCGGGGGTGGTCACCTTGGTGAAGGTGTCGTTCAAGCCGGCGTCCCAGCTGACCTTGAGGGTCTTGCCGTCCGCGCTCGGAGTCACCTTGCCCATGGTGCGGTCGGTGTTGCCGTCGGCGCAGTCGAGCATCAGCATCTTGTTGCCCATCTCGGCGTACTCGCCGGAGCAGGTGTGCTTGCCCGCGACCAGGGCGGCCTTCTCGCCGCTGATGGACAGGAAGAGGGCCTCGCCGCCGGACTTCGACACATAGGCGCCGGCCACCTTGCCGCCCGCGCCCCCCTCCGCCGGGGCGCTCGACTGCTCGGCCGACGGAGCCTTCTTGGACGCCTCCGGCTTGTCGCCGCCGTCGTCGCTGTCGCTGCCGCATCCGGTCATCAGCAGGGCGGCCGCGGCCACCGCACCGGCGATGCGCACTGCCTTGATCACGCGCTTACTCCTCGGTCGTGGGACAGGAACACGACAACCTAACAGCGTTCACCGCGCCGACGGGGCGATACGGCCGGTCACCTCGCCCAGTGCCACACGGTTGTTATCGGGGCCCGGGGCCCAGGCGGTGAGGGTCACCTCGTCGCCATCCTCCAGGAACGTCCGCTCGCCGTCGGGCAGACGCAGCGGGTCGCGGCCGGACCACGTCAACTCCAGCAGGCAGCCGCGCTGGTGCGGCTCGGGGCCGCTGACCGTGCCGGAGGCGAACAGGTCGCCGGTGCGCAGCGAGGCGCCGTTGACCGTCATGTGCGCGAGCTGCTGGGCGGCCGTCCAGTACATGGTCGCGAAGGGCGGGTGGGCGATGGGGTGGCCGTTGAGTGCGACCTCGATGCGCAGGTCGAAGGCGCCCGGCTCGGCGGCGGAGTCGTCGAGGTAGGGCAGGAGCGGGACGTCGCGGGCGGGCGGGCCGGTGCGGGCGGCGGCGAGGGCGTCCAGCGGGGTGACCCAGGCGGCCACGGACGTGGCGAAGGACTTCCCGAGGAAGGGGCCGAGCGGGCGGTACTCCCAGCTCTGGATGTCGCGCGCGGACCAGTCGTTGAGCAGGCAGACGCCGAAGACGTGGTCGTGGAACCCGGAGAGCGGCACCGGTGTATTCACAGGTGAAGGGGCACCGATGACGAAGGCGACCTCCGCCTCGAAGTCGAGCCGGCGGGAGGGGCCGAAAGGGGGGAGCGTATGACCGGAGGGAGAGCCCAGCTGGCCGCGGGGGCGCCCGATGGGCGTGCCGGAGACCACGACCGTGCCCGCGCGCCCGTGGTAGCCGATGGGCAGGTGCTTCCAGTTGGGGGTGAGCGGTTCGCCCTCCGGGCGGAACATCCTCCCCACGTTGGCGGCGTGGTGCTCGCTGGCATAGAAGTCGACGTAGTCGGCGACCTCGAAGGGCAGATGGAGCGCGACGGCGGTGAGGGGGTGCAGAAGGGGCTCGACCGCCGGTCGGCGCGCCTCCTCGGTCAGCCAGGCGCGCAGCTCCGCTCGCACTGCCTGCCAGACCGGCCGGCCCGCGGCCATCAGCGGGTTGAGGGTCGGGTGGCCGAGCAGCGCGGCGTGCGGGGAGTCGGCGGCCGCCGCGGCCGCGCCCGCGTCCAGGACGTGATTGCCGTATCGCACCCCGATCCTCCGCACGTCAGGGGCGTCCGGTGTGGTGAAGACCCCATAGGGGAGGTTGTGCGGGCCGAAGGGATCGTCGTGGGGCAGGTCGAGCGGGCTCTGTCGCGGCATGGGGCTGCCTCGCCTTCTCCTCGTCGCCGGGGGTTCCGGTGTCGCCGGGCCACACCCTATGGGGCGGCAGCCCCGGGGGAGGAGGCCGATCTGCTGATGATCGGGGGTGTGAGCAGGATTGATCTGCGGGTGATCGCGGAAAATGTCGTGGGGAGCCGGTCGGCCGCGCGCGGGAAGTGATAGCTCGCACAAGGCGGGAAGGCGCCCATGGTGATCGATAGCCGACCGGATACGCTGCCTTTAGTGGAGACAGCGACACATCGACATTGCGTGTGACCGCAGGCAGACAGGAGTACCCCGTGAGCGTCGTCGGGCCCTTCGGGCTGAGCGTGCGGGACCGGACTCTGGAAGCCGACACCCAGGCCGGGCTGACAGCCGTCGAAGAAGGCCTGATGGAGGCCACGAAAAGCGACGTGCCGTTCATCACCGAGGCCGCCCAGCACCTCATGCGGGCGGGTGGCAAGCGGTTCCGGCCGCTGCTGGTGCTGCTCGCCGCCCAGTTCGGCGACCCGTACGCGCCCGGGGTGGTGCCCTCGGCCGTGGTCGTGGAGCTGACGCACCTGGCGACGCTCTACCACGACGACGTCATGGACGAGGCGGACGTCCGCCGGGGCGTGCCCAGTGCCAACGCCCGCTGGGGCAACTCGGTGGCGGTGCTCACCGGCGACTTCCTGTTCGCGCGCGCCTCGCACATCCTGGCCGACCTGGGGCCCGAGGCGGTGCGGATCCAGGCCGAGGCGTTCGAGCGGCTGGTGACCGGGCAGATCCTGGAGACGGCGGGGCCGAGGGGCGGCCGTGACCCGATCGAGCACTACCTGGACGTGCTCGCGGGGAAGACCGGCTCGCTGGTCGCGGTCTCCGGGCGGTTCGGCGCGATGATGTCGGGGGCCGACGAGTCCGTCGTCAGCATCCTCACCCAGTACGGCGAGCGGCTGGGCATCGCCTTCCAGCTGGCCGATGACGTGCTGGACATCGCCAGCGACAGCCATGAGTCGGGCAAGACCCCCGGTACCGACCTGCGGGAGGGCATCGCCACCCTCCCGGTGCTCCATCTGCGGGCGCAGGCGGAGGCGACCGGCTCGGCCGAGGACCGCGAGCTGTGCGAGCTGCTGGCCGGCGACCTCAGCGACGACGGGGTCCTCGGCGAGGTGCTGCGGCGGCTGCGCGTCCATCCGGCGCTGGAGCAGGCCCGCCGGGACACCCTCCGCTATGCGGCGGAGGCCCGCGCGCTGCTGGCGCCGCTGCCCGAGGGAGCGGCGAAGGCCGCGCTCGAGGGGCTGTGCGACGCGGTGGTCCACCGGGCCGGCTGAGCCCAGCCCCGACCCCTGCCTTCCGCCTCCGTCCTCCGACATGGGGCTCCGACACGGGGCTCCGACACGGGGCCCGGTACCGGGCTTCGACCCGGAGTCTTCGCTCCCCGGGGTCCGACCAGCGGCCCACGGGGGTCCTACCTCAGCGGTACCCACACGTGATCCTGTCGGCTGACGCGCCGTGACGGCCGTTTTGGTGGGATGGAACAGCCACCACACGGCGGTATCGGGTGACAATGGCCCGAGAGGTGGACGAGTGCGAGGCTGACAACCGCCGCCGACGACGGAGGTAGAGCACATATGGCACGGATCCGACCGACACAGGTCGCCGACGACGGCTTCTGGGACGAGGATCGACCGACAGGGCGCCGCAAGGCCGTCCGCTACGCCGTCCCGGTGGGGGTGGCCGGCATCGCGGCGGCGACGATAGGGCTGGTCCCGGCGCTGGCCAGCACCGGGGCCCCCGATCTGCCGAAGATCACGGCAGAGGAGCTGATCAGCAAGATCGCCGCATCGGACACCGAGCAGCTGTCCGGCTCGGTGAAGATCACTACCGATCTGGGCATACCCTCCCTCCCCGGGGGCGGCTCGCTCGCCGACCTGGGCGGCGGGAAGCGAGGCGGCGGCGACGGTGCGGCGTCGCCGGAGTCCAAGCTCGTCGAGCTCGCGGCCGGCACCCACACCCTGCGGGTGGCCGCCGACGGGCCGGAGCGGCAGCGGGTCTCGATCATCGAGAAGGCCGCCGAGTACAGCGTCATCCACAACGGCGACGAGGTCTGGGCGTACAACAGCGCCGACAACTCCGTCTACCACGCCGAGGCCCCCGGGAAGGCGGCCAAGGGCGACCACGGGCGCCAGGTGCCCCAGGACCTGAGCGGTCTCACCCCGCAGGAGGCCGCCAAGAAGGCGCTCGCCGCCGTGGACGACACCACCCGGGTCACGGTGGACGGCACCGCGAGGGTCGCCGGGCGGGACGCCTACCAACTGCTGATCCGTCCCAAGCAGAGCCACTCGACGGTCGGTTCCATCCGCATCGCCGTGGACGCCGACAACGGTGTGCCGCTGAAGTTCACCCTGGAGCCCAAGAGCGGCGGCAAGGCGGCGGTCGAGGTGGGCTTCACCCAGGTGGACTTCGGCAAGCCCAAGGCGAGCACCTTCGACTTCACCCCGCCCAAGGGCGCCAAGGTCACCGAGAAGAGCGCCGCGAAGCACGAGGCCAAGGCGGACGAGAAGCGGCTGCGCGAGCTGCCCGGGCTGAATGTGATCGGCAAGAGCTGGGACTCGGTGGCGCGGCTGGACCTCCCCGGCGGGCTGCCGGCCAGCGCGAGCGGCGGGGGCGGGCCCAGCGAGTTCCTCGGCGGACTGGGGAAGAAGGTCAAGGGGGACTTCGGATCCGGCACGGTGCTCAGCACCCGCCTGGTCAACGCCCTGATCACCGACGACGGCAAGGTCTTCGTCGGCGCGGTGGACAAGAGCGCCCTGATCGACGCCGCAGACGCGGCCAAGTGACCGTCTGACGAAGGGGGAGCCCGTGGACCAGCCGTCCGCCGAGGACCCGGCCGCCCGCGCCGCGGTCGAGACCCGCGGGCTCACCAAGCGCTATCGGGGCGGCCAGCTCGCGGTCGACTCGCTCGACCTGACCGTGCCGCGCGGCAGCGTCTTCGGCTTCCTCGGGCCCAACGGCTCGGGGAAGACCACCACCATCCGGATGCTGATGGGCCTGATCGAGCCGACCGCCGGGCGGGCGCGGCTGCTCGGCGCCCCCATGCCGCGCGCCGCCCGGAGCGTGCTGCCGAGGGTCGGGGCTCTGATCGAGGGCCCCGCCCTGTATCCCTTTCTGACCGGCCGGGACAATCTGGTCCGCTTCGACGCCGCCGACCCCACCGCGGATCCGGGCACCCGGGCCGCCCGGGTCTCCGCCGCTCTGGAGCGGGTGGGCCTGACGGCCGCGGCGCGCAAGAAGGCCCGCGCCTACTCCCTCGGCATGAAACAGCGCCTCGGCCTGGCCGCCGCGCTCCTCCAGCCGCGGGAACTCCTCGTCCTCGACGAGCCGACGAACGGTCTGGACCCGCAGGGCATGCGGGAGATCCGCACGCTGGTGCGCGAGCTGGCCGACGACGGCACCACCGTCTTCCTCTCCTCCCACCTCCTCGATGAGATCGAACAAGTGTGCACCCATGCGGCGGTCATGACCCAAGGCAGGCTCATCGTCCAGGGCACCGTCGCCGAGCTGGCGGCCGGCAGCCGCGGCCGACTGTCCATCACCACCCCGGACCCCGCAGAGGCGATCCGCGTCCTGAAGGAACACGGGGTGACGGACATCGTGGCCATGGAGGAGCGCGTCACAGGCGAGCTGCCCGCGTCCGGCGGGAGCGCCCCGCCGCTCGATCTCGCGGACCTCAACGCCGCCCTTGTGCGGGCCGGAGTGCGGGTCCGGGCCTTCGGTACCGAGCGGGCCTCGCTCGAGGACGCCTTTGTCGCGCTGACCGGGGAGGGTTTCGATGTCGCGGGTTGAGGCGGACGGGGAAGCGCGTATGAGCAAGGCGGGCGGCGGCTCGGCCGGGGCGCCGGCCCGGCGGCCGGGCCCGCTGTGGACGCTCGCCCTGTTCCGCAGCGAGCTGGGCACCACCTTCCGCCGCTGGCGGACCATCGCCCTGCTCGGGGTGCTGGCGGCCATCCCGGTGCTGGTCGGAATCGCGGTGAAGATCGAGACCAGCGACGGCGGATCGTTCGGTCAGGGGCGCGGGGGAGACGGCGAGGGCCCCGCCTTCTTCGCTCAGATCACCAACAACGGCATCTTCCTGGTCTTCGCGTCCCTGGCGGCGACCCTGCCGGTCTTCCTGCCGATGGCCATCGGAGTGATCGCCGGTGACGCCGTCGCCGGCGAGGCGGGCTCCGGGACGCTGCGCTATCTGCTGGTCGCCCCGGCCGGGCGGACCCGCCTGCTGCTCGCCAAGTTCACCACTGTCATGGCCTTCTGTCTGGTCGCCACCCTTGTGGTGGCCGCCGCCGGGCTGGTGACCGGGGCGCTGCTCTTCCCTCTCGGCGATGTCACGCTGATCTCGGGCACCACCGTCTCGTTCGCGGACGGACTGCTACGGGCCCTGGCGGTGGCGGGCCTCGTGGCGTACTCCCTCATCGGCATCGCGACGGTGGGCCTGTTCATCTCCACCCTGACCAACAGCGGGATCGCGGCCATGGCGGCGACCGTCGGTCTGCTGGTCACCGTGCAGATCCTCGACACCATTCCGCAGCTGCACGCGATCCAGCCGTATCTGTTCCCCCATTACTGGCTGTCCTTCGCGGACGTCCTGCGGGACCCGGTCTACTGGGACCAGCTCGCCAAGAACTTCGGGTTGCAGGCGCTCTACGTGGCGGTGTTCGGCTCGGCGGCCTGGGCGCGGTTCACCGCGAAGGACATCACAGTCTGAGGGGGCGCACCGCTAGCGCACACACCGCTAGTGCACGCAGAACTCATTGCCTTCCGGGTCGGCCATGAGGATCCACTCCCCACCGGGCTCCTTCACCCGCCGTATCACCGCCGCGCCCAGCTTCTCCAGGCGGGCGACCTCGGCCTCCCGCTGCCCGGCCTCGCTGTGCACATCCAGATGCAGACGGTTCTTCACCGTCTTGGTCTCGGGCACGCGCTGGAAGAGGATCCTCCGGCCGAGGCCCGTGCCGCTCTCCGCGTCGAACGGATCGTCGGGGTGCCGGACGGCGATCAGATCACGCCACGCGCGCCGCCCCTCGAACTCCGTCAGCAGCTCCTCGCCGATCGCGCCGAACCCCAGCAGCCGCTCGATCAACGCGCTGTTGTCCTCCACGGTGTAGCCCAGCGCCTCCGCCCAGAAGGCGGCCTGCCGGTGTGGATCGCCCGCGTCCATCACGAGCTTCCAGTGCAACGCCATCGCCCGCGTCCCCCTCGTCTTGCCCGGTGCTTGTCGTGCCCCGTGCCTGTTGTGCTTGGTGCTTGTCCCGCTGCGCACTCGTCGTGCCGTGCGGTGACCTGACACCAGTTATACTGGTTACATGACGGAGTCCGCAATGGGCCTGATCCTCCATTCACGCGAAGGGGTGCCCTACCGCTTCGACCCCGGGGCCCTCTGCCTGGAGCTGCTGCCCACCGGCGGCCCCGGCGCCTACGCGCGCTACGAGGTCCTGCACCACCCCGCCGACCTGGCCGTATGGGCCGCCCGGTCGCGGCTCCGGCCGACGCCCGAGATCCAGGTGACCCCCGCCGGGCTGGCCGACGCCAAGCGGCTGCGCGACGCGCTGTGGGGGCTGACCGCCGCCCGGGCGCACGGCCGCCCGCTGCCCCCGGAGGACGTGGCCCGGGTCAATGAGGCCGCCGCCGGGCAGCCGCTGGTCCCCGTGCTCCACGACGACGGCGGCCGCGGGTGGCGACACCCCGCGACCGCCGCCCAGCTGGTGTCGACGGTCGCGCGCGACGCCGTCGAGCTGTTCTCCGGTCCGTACGCCGACCGCATCCGCGAGTGCGGAGCGGGCAACTGCTATCTGCTCTTCGTCGACACCTCGCGCCCCGGGCGGCGCCGCTGGTGCTCGATGCAGCGCTGCGGCAACCGCCACAAGGTGCGGGCACTGCGCGCCCGGCAGGACGAGCGCGAGTGAGCCGCCCGCCGGGGCGCGGTGCCCCGCGCGGTGCCGCCGGGGCGTGGTGCCGTCGGAGCGGGGGCCGTCAGCTGCTGAGGGTCCACACGGCGTAGGCGATGGCGTCGGTGTTGCGGTCGAGCGCGGTGTCGTTGATGTTGCTCGTCGTGTCGCAGGACCGGTGGTAGCAGCGGTCGAATGCCTGGCCGGAGGTGCCGCCCCACTTCTGCGCCTGGGCGGCGGACTTGATGTAGTCGGCGCCGCTGAACAGGCCGCCCACCGGCACGCCCGCGTTCTTGAACGGCGCGTGGTCGGAGCGCCCGTCGCCCTCCGTCTCGATCTCGGTGGGCACGCCCTTGGCGGCGAAGAAGTCCTTGAACACCGACTCGATCCGCGCGTCGTCGTCGTAGACGAAGTAGCCCGGGTTGGGCGAGCCGATCATGTCGAAGTTGAGATACGAGTCGATCCTCGCGCGGTTCGCGGACGACAGGCTGTTCACGTAGTACCGGGAGCCCACCATCCCCAGCTCCTCGGCGCCCCACCAGCCGAACCTCAGGTGCTTGGTGGGCTTGAGCCCGGCCCGGGAGACGGCGAGCGCGGTCTCCAGGACGCCCGCGGAGCCCGAGCCGTTGTCGTTGATGCCGGGACCGGCGGAGACGGAGTCCAGGTGGGCCCCCGAGAACACCACGTTGTCGGTGTCCCCGCCGGGCCAGTCGGCGATGAGGTTGTAGCCGGTGGCGCCGCCGGAGGTGAACTGCTGCACGGTCGTGGTGAACCCGGCCGCGTCGAGCTTGGCCTTGATGTAGTCGAGCGAGGCCTTGTAGCCAGGGCGGCCGTGGGCGCGGTTGCCGCTGTTGGCGGTGGCTATGGACTGCAGCTGGGTCAGGTGGGCCTTGACGTTGGCCACCGGGATGTCCGGCGCGGCGAGGGCGGTGGCCGCCGCCGGGACCGGTGCCGGGGCCGGCCCGGCCGGGGACAGCGGCGCGGCGGGCGCCGCCACGGCCAGGGCCGCGAGGACCGTGCCGGCCGCCGTGGCGGCGGTGGCGGCGCGGCGGGTCAAGGATCTTCCGGATGACGACATGGGGGGCTCCGATTCCGAACGAGGACAGGACGGAATGAACGTGACGCTGTGTGGTGCACGCACCGGTGGGGCGGGGGGAGCGTGAAGCGTCGGCACGGTCAGGCGCCGGCACGGTGGAGCGGTCGCACGGTGAAGCGATCGCACGGTGAAGCGGTGGCACGCGAAGCGGAGTGTCGCAAAGGCAGATGCTGCGGCCCGCGCTGACACGGCGTCAAGGGCGGAATTCGGACAGCGCCCGTCGGATATCGACCCCGTGCCGTGCCCGTGCGGCGGTGAGCCGTGCGGGGCGCCCGTCGGCGGCGGCGCGCGGCCTGTTGGCGCGTCGGAGCCGGGCGGCTCAGCCGGGGACGGGGTCCTCCGCCGCGTTCCCGTCCCGTGCCGCCGTGGCGGCGCGGGCGGCGGCCTGGCGGAGCCGTGCCCGCGCCCGGTGGGCCGTGTGCAGCGCGTCCCAGGTGAGCAGGGCGAGGGCGAGCCATACGAGGGAGAAGCCCGCCCACCGCTCGGGCGGCATGGACTCGTGGAAGACGGCGACGCCGAGCGCGAACTGGAAGATCGGGGCGATGTACTGGAGCATTCCGATCGTCGACAGCGGCAGCCGCACGGCCGCCGTGCCGAAGCAGATCAGCGGGATCGCGGTGATCAGCCCGCTGCTGGCCAGCAGGGCCGAGTGCCCGGCGCCCTCGGTGGAGAAGGTGCTGTCACCGTGTGCGGAGAGGAAGATCAGGAAGCCGAGCGCGGGCAGGAACTGGACGGCGGTCTCGGCGGCGAGCGACTCAAGACCGTTCAGCCCGATCCGCTTCTTGACCAGGCCGTAGGTGGCGAAGCTGAAGGCGAGGGTGAGCGCGATCCAGGGCAGCGCGCCGTAGCCGATCGCCAGGACCGCCACGGCGACCGCGCCGACGCCGACCGCGATCCACTGCGCCGGCCGCAGCCGCTCGCGCAGCAGCACGACGCCGAAGCCGATGCTGACCAGCGGGTTGATGAAGTATCCGAGCGAGGTCTCGACGACATGGCCGCTGTTGACGCCCCAGATGTACAGGCCCCAGTTGACGGAGATGACGGCCGCCGCCAGCGCGATCATCCCCAGCCGTGCGGGCTGCCGCAGCAGCGGTCGTATCCAGGACCAGCGGCGCAGCGCGAGGAGGACGAGGGCGACGGCCACCAGCGACCACACCATGCGGTGGGCGAGGATCTCGACGGCCCCGGCGGGCTCCAGCAGTGGCCAGAAGAGCGGCACCAGGCCCCACATGCCGTAGGCGGCGAAGCCGTAGAGGAGTCCGCTGCGGTGCTGCTGGCTCTGCGGCTTCACGTGTCCTCCCGGCGGCACGACGTCCTGTCGAAGGTAGCGCCGGAACGGCCCGTTTGTCATTTGCGTATCGCCATACGGTCATGACAAGCGGGTCGTTGTGCCGGAGGGTCGGCGGGCGGGGATTCAGCCCTTCAGGGCCGCCGCGATCGAGTCCGCGAGGGGGGTGGTCGGCCGGCCGATGAGGCGGGAGAGGTCGCCGGGCGTGGCGGCCAGCCGGCCGCGGGCGATGGCGGCGTCGACGTCCACGAGGATCTCGGCGAACGGCTCGGGGAGGCCGGCGCCGGTCAGGATGGTCTTGTGGGTCTCGGCCGGCACCGGGCCGTACGCGATCTCCTTGCCGGTCTGCCTGGCGATCTCGGCGGCGTACTCCTCGAAGCTCCAGGCGGTGTCGCCGCTGAGTTCGTAGACCTTGCCCTCGTGGCCCTCGCCGGTCAGCACCTCGACGGCGGCGGCCGCGTAGTCGGCGCGCGCGGCGGAGGCGACGCGCCCGCCGCCCGCGCTGCCGACGACGGCGCCGTGCTCCAGCACGGGGGCGAGCTGCTCGGTGTAGTTCTCGTGGTACCAGCCGTTGCGCAGCAGCACGTACGGGAGGCCGGAGGCCTCGATGGCCCGCTCGGTGGCCTTGTGCTCGTCGGCCAGCGTGAAGTCGGCCGCGGGGCCGCCGAGGACGCTGGTGTACGCGAGGAGGGAGGCGCCCGCGGCCTTGGCGGCGTCGATGACGGCCTGGTGCTGCGGGACGCGCTGTCCGACCTCGCTGCCGGAGATCAGCAGCACCTTGTCGCCGGCCGCGAAGGCGTCCTGGAGGGTCTCGGGCCGGTTGTAGTCGGCGACGTGCAGCCGGACGCCGCGCTCGGCCAGGTCGGCGGCCTTGCCGGCGTCCCGCACCACGGCCACGACCTGGTCCGCGGGGACCTTCTCCAGCAGGCCTTCGATGACGAGACGGCCGAGGTGGCCGGTGGCTCCGGTGACGACGATGCTCATGTCTGACTTCTCCCTTTAATTCCTTTAATTCGTTCTGGTTCTGCTCTGTGGGGCTACCCTAACGTAAGCGCTAACTATAAGAAAGTGTTCGGGCGTACTGCTGCGCGGTACCCACCGCTTCAGCGAGGTGCGGCGCGCGATCGGCGGCGTCAGCAAAGCAGCGGGTGCCCGCCCGAGGCGCCGTCAGACACCTCGGGCGGGCACCCGCCCGCCTTGTGCGAAGTCGACCCTGGGGTCAGCCGACGACCGTCCAGGTGTCGTGGCCGGCCAGCAGGGCGCCGAGGTCGCCCTTGCCCTTCTGCTCGACGGCGGCCTCCAGCTGGGTCGCCATCTCCGTGTCGTACACCGGCCGGGTGACATCGCGCAGCACCCCGATGGGGGTGTGGTGCAGCGTGTCGGGGTCGGCGAGCCGGGTCAGCGCGAAGGCGGTGGTGGGCGAGGCGGCGTGGGCGTCGTGGACCAGCACCGCCCCGGTGCCCTCCCGGGTCACGTCGATGATCTCGAGGTCGCCGGTGGCCGGGTCGCGGACGACGCCCTTGGAACCGAGGCCGTCCCCGCCGTCCTCCTCGCGGAACGGGGTGCCGAAGCGGATCGGCTTACCGTGCTCCAGGCGGATGACGGCCTCCTCCGCCTGCTGCTTGTCCTTGAGGACCTCGAAGGCGCCGTCGTTGAAGATGTTGCAGTTCTGGTAGATCTCCACCAGCGCGGTGCCCGGGTGGGCGGCCGCCTGGCGCAGCACCTGGGTGAGGTGCTTGCGGTCGGAGTCCACCGTGCGGGCCACGAACCCGGCCTCGGCGCCCAGCGCCAGGGACAGGGGGTTGAAGGGCGCGTCGAGCGAGCCCATCGGCGTGGACTTGGTGATCTTGCCGACCTCGGAGGTCGGGCTGTACTGGCCCTTGGTGAGGCCGTAGATCCGGTTGTTGAAGAGCAGGATCTTCAGGTTCACGTTGCGCCGCAGCGCGTGGATGAGGTGGTTGCCGCCGATGGACAGCGCGTCGCCGTCACCGGTGACCACCCACACCGACAGGTCCCGGCGCGAGGCGGCCAGGCCCGTGGCGATGGCCGGGGCGCGGCCGTGGATCGAGTGCATCCCGTAGGTGTTCATGTAGTACGGGAAGCGGGAGGAGCAGCCGATGCCGGAGACGAAGACGATGTTCTCCTTCGCCAGGCCCAGCTCGGGCATGAAGCCCTGGACGGCGGCGAGGACCGCGTAGTCACCGCAGCCGGGGCACCAGCGCACTTCCTGGTCGGACTTGAAGTCCTTCATGGTCTGCTTGGCGCCGGCCTTCGGCACCAGCGAAAGCGCGTCGACGGAGGAGAGCCCTTCCGCGATCGTCTCAGTCATCGATGGCCTCCTTAAGGGCCGTCGCAAGCTGCTCGGCCTTGAATGGCAGCCCCCGCACCTGGGTGAAGGAGCGGGTGTCGACCAGATACCTGGCGCGGAGCAGGGTGGAGAGCTGACCGAGGTTCATCTCGGGCACGACCACCTTGTCGTAGCGGGCCAGGACCGCGCCGAGGTTCCCCGGGAAGGGGTTGAGGTGGCGCAGATGGGCCTGGGCGATGGGGTCTCCGGCGGCACGCACCCGGCGCACGGCGGCGGTGATCGGCCCGTACGTCGAGCCCCAGCCCAGCACCAGCGTGCGGGCGTCGCCGGTGGGGTCGTCCACCGTGAGGTCCGGCACCTCGACGCCGTCCACCTTGGCCTGCCGGACGCGCACCATGTGGTCGTGGTTGGCCGGGTCGTAGGAGATGTTGCCGGTGCCGTCCTGCTTCTCGATGCCGCCGATGCGGTGCTCGAGGCCGGGGGTGCCGGGCACCGCCCAGGGGCGGGCGAGCGTCTCGGGGTCGCGCTTGTAGGGCCAGAAGACCTCGGTGCCGTCCTCCAGGGTGTGGTTGGGGCCGGTGGCGAAGCGGACCCGCAGGTCCGGCAGGTCCTCGAGGTCCGGCACCCGCCACGGCTCCGACCCGTTGGCCAGGTAGCCGTCGGAGAGGAGGAAGACGGGGGTGCGGTAGGTCAGCGCGATCCGCACCGCGTCCAGCGCCGCGTCGAAGCAGTCCGCCGGGGTCTTGGGGGCCACGATCGGCACCGGGGCCTCGCCGTTGCGCCCGTACATGGCCTGCAGCAGGTCGGCCTGCTCGGTCTTGGTGGGCAGACCGGTCGAGGGGCCGCCCCGCTGGATGTCGATCACCACCAGCGGCAGCTCCAGGCTGACCGCGAGCCCGATGGTCTCCGACTTGAGCGCCACGCCGGGGCCGGAGGTGGTGGTCACCGCGAGCGCCCCGCCGAACGCGGCGCCCAGCGCCGCGCCGATGCCCGCGATCTCGTCCTCCGCCTGGAAGGTGCGCACGCCGAAGTTCTTGTGCCGGGACAGCTCGTGCAGGATGTCCGAGGCCGGCGTGATCGGGTAGGAGCCCAGGAACAGCGGCAGGTCCGCCTGGTGCGAGGCCGCGATCAGCCCGTACGACAGCGCCAGGTTGCCGGAGATGTTCCGGTAGGTCCCCGGCGGGAAGGCGGAGGAGGCGGGCGCCACCTCGTAGGAGACCGCGAAGTCCTCCGTCGTCTCGCCGAAGTTCCAGCCGGCCCGGAAGGCGGCCACATTGGCCTCGGCGATCTGCGGCTTCTTGGCGAACTTCTGGCGCAGGAACTTCTCGGTGCCCTCGGTCGGGCGGTGGTACATCCACGACAGCAGGCCGAGCGCGAACATGTTCTTGCTGCGCTCCGCCTCCTTGCGGGACAGCCCGAAGTCCTTGAGCGCCTCGATCGTCAGCGTCGTCAGCGGCACGGGGTGGACGTTGTACCCGTCCAGCGAGCCGTCCTCGAGCGGGCTCTGGTCGTAGCCGACCTTGGCCATCGGCCGCTTGGTGAACTCGTCCGTGTTGACGATGATCTCGGCGCCGCGCGGCACATCGCCCAGGTTGGCCTTCAGTGCGGCCGGGTTCATCGCCACCAGCACGTTCGGCGCGTCGCCCGGGGTGAGGATGTCGTGATCGGCGAAGTGGAGCTGGAAGCTCGACACGCCGGGGAGGGTTCCGGCGGGGGCGCGGATCTCGGCCGGGAAGTTCGGCAGCGTGGACAGGTCATTGCCGAATGACGCCGTCTCCGAGGTGAACCGGTCACCCGTGAGCTGCATACCGTCGCCCGAGTCGCCGGCGAAGCGGATGATCACCCGGTCCAGGCGGCGGACCTCTTTGCCGCCGTCCCCCGCTCGCTGTCCCCCGACGAGCGTCGGCCCGTCCTGCTGATCGGCTGGTTCGGCCTGCTCGGCCGGGCTACTGACCTGGCTGGTCACTGATTCGGACCTCCCTTGAGGCGGCGCTCGTGGACATCGGTGCCGACCGGTTGTCCCCTGGCCATCGTACGTCGGTAAGGGTCGCCTTCCCTGACCGGATCGCATAGTGGACGGCCCGACGCGACCCCTGTCTGTGGCGAATTGTCATGCTCTGCGGACGCCCCCGTGCTCATGTCGAGCGATCCTCCCACTACGGGCTGAAGTGGTTCTTTGGTGCTACGACCGCCGGTCCCCCGGGCGTCAGGAACCGAGATAGGTCAGCACCGCGAGCACCCGGCGGTGATCCCCCTCGCTCGGCGACAGCCCGAGCTTCAGGAAGATGTTGCTGACGTGCTTCTCGACCGCGCCGTCGCTCACCACCAGCTGCTTGGCGATCGCGGAGTTCGTACGGCCCTCCGCCATCAGACCCAGGACCTCCCGCTCGCGCGGGGTAAGCCCGGCCAGCACGTCCTGCTTGCGGCTGCGCCCCAGCAGCTGCGCCACGACCTCCGGGTCGAGCGCCGTGCCGCCCCGGGCCACCCGCACCACGGCGTCCACGAACTCCCTGACCTCGGCCACCCGGTCCTTCAGCAGGTAGCCCACACCCCGGCTGCTGCCCGCGAGCAGCTCCGTGGCGTACTGCTCCTCCACGTACTGGGACAGCACCAGCACACCCAGCCCCGGGTGGTCGCGGCGCAGCCGGATGGCGGCCCGCACTCCCTCGTCGGTGTGCGTCGGCGGCATCCGCACATCCGCGACCACGACGTCCGGCAGCGCGCCGTCGTCGGCCAGCTCCTGGACCGACTTCACCAGCGCGTCCCCGTCGCCGACGCCCGCGACCACCTCATGTCCCCGGTCGGTCAGCAGGCGGGTCAGCCCCTCCCGGAGCAGCACCGAATCCTCGGCGATGACCACCCGCACCCTGTCCTCCACAACCCGCCCCCACTCGTCGGTTCCTCGGCCCCCAGCATCCCAGGGATCGAGACCGCCCGGTGCCAGGCACGCTCACCGGGCGGCCCACCGCGCGGGGGAGAGCGCGGGGAGAGCACGGGGGAGAGCGGGGGAGAGGGGTGGCCGCGCCTCATCCCCGCCAGGGAAGCTCGGCGGTGACCGAGGTCGGGCCGCCGGCCGGGGAGTGGACGACGAGGAGGCCGTCGACCGCGTCGAGCCGCTCGGCCAGCCCGGCCAGCCCCGACCCGGCCCGGGCGTCCGCCCCGCCCCGCCCGTCGTCGCAGACCTGCAGCATCAGCCGGTCGTCGGAGCGCCACACCTCCACGGTGGCCGTCCGGGCGCCGCTGTGCTTGCTGATGTTCTGGAGCAGCTCGGAGACGGTGAAGTAGGCGATGCCCTCGATGGCGGCCGCCGGCCGCTCCGGCAGGTCCACGGAGACCCGCACCGGCACCGTGCAGCGCGCCGCCAGGGCGGACAGGGACGGCCCCAGGCCCCGGTCGGTGAGGATCGCCGGGTGGATGCCGCGGGCCAGGTCGCGCAGCTCCTGAAGGGCCAGCTTCACCTCGCCGTGCGCCTCCTCGACCATCCGCGCCCCCGCCTCCGGGTCCTCCTGGAGCTTCTCCTTCGCCAGGCCCAGATCCATGGCGAGGGCGACCAGCCGGGCCTGCGCCCCGTCATGCAGATCGCGCTCGATGCGGCGCAGGTCCGCGGCCGCCGTGTCGACCACCGTGCCCCGGTCCGACTCCAGCTCCCACACGCGCTCCGCGAGCCGCGAGGGGCCCAGCAGCCCGGACACCATCAGCCGGTCGACCGCGGTCAGCCCACGTATCAGGAACGGCGTCGCCACCAGCAGCAGCGCCCCCGCGACGCTGGTGGCGGCTATCTCGAGCGGGCTGTCGAGGAAGAAGCCGCGGCCGTCGACCTCGAAGAGCTGTATGCCCGGCTGGTTGTCGGTGTAGGTGGGGAGGACCCACTGCCACAGGGGATAGGTCAGCAAGCCCCACGCGTTCACCCACAGGACCATCGACACGACGAAGGCGAAGATAGCCCACGGCAAGTGGATCACCGCGTAGAGCGCATGGCGCCAGGAGGTGCCGCTCCTGAGCAGCGCGCCCACCCACGCGAACGGGCCGGGCTTGGGCGAACGGCGCGTCGTCGACCGCACCGGCTCGGGATCGGCGACCTCCAGGCGCAGCAGCGAGCGGGCGCGGGCCCGCTCCATGGCCCCGATGCCCCGGCACCCCGCCAGGGCGACCCCGAGCACCGGTATGCCGAGGAAGGTGACCAGGAGGCCCACGCCGAGCGCGAGCATCGTGATCGCGTAGCAGAAGGTCAGCAGGGACAGCGGGAGGCTGAGCACCAGATAGAGGAACTCCCGCCAGACACGGGCCTCGAAGGGCGCCCGCAGCGCCGCGGGCAGCAGGGAGCCGCGGCGGGGCTCCGTCCCCGGCCCGTACGGTTCATACGCGGTGGCCATCTGTCGTCCGTCCTCCGATGGGTGGGGCGTGGCGCCCGGCGGTGCGTGGTCTCCGGTGGTGCGTGGTCTCTGGTGGTGCCCGGTCTCCGGTGGTGCTGCGTCGTGTACCTCAAGGCTCCCGGACCGCCCGCCGCCGGACCATGGAGCAGGTAGGCGTCCTCACCGTGGGGCTAGCCCTACCGCCGGGGTAGGCCTGGGCCTACCGCCTCGCGGTCGCGCCATGGCAGCTCGGCGGTCACCGCCGTCGGCCCGCCCACCGGGGAGTCCACCACGAACAGGCCGTCGACCGAGCCGAGCCGCTCCGCCAGCCCGGCCAGACCGCTGCCCCCGCCCGGGCTCGCGCCGCCGCGCCCGTCGTCCCGTACCTGGATCAGCAGCCGCTCATCCGCCCGCCGCACCTCGATCGAGGCCGTCCGGGCGCCGCTGTGCTTGCTGATGTTCTGGAGCAGCTCGGAGACGGTGAAGTAGGCGATGCCCTCGATGGCGGCCGCCGGCCGCTCCGGCAGGTCCACGGAGACCCGCACCGGCACCGTGCAGCGCGCCGCGACCGACGACAGCGCCGCGTCCAGGCCCCGGTCCGTCAGCACCGCCGGGTGGATGCCGCGGGCGAGGTCGCGCAGCTCCTGAAGGGCCAGCTTCACCTCGCCGTGCGCCTCGTCGACCATCGCGGCCGCGGCCCCCGGATCCTCCAGCACCTTCTCCTTCGCCAGGCCCAGGCCCATGGCGAGGGCGACCAGCCGGGCCTGCGCCCCGTCGTGCAGGTCGCGCTCGATGCGGCGCAGGTCCGCGGCCGCCGTGTCGACCACCGTGCCCCGGTCCGACTCCAGCTCCGCGATCCGCCGCTCCAGCTCGTCGGAGGGGGACAGCAGCCCGCGCACCATCGCCCGGTCGGCGTTCGTCAGACCCCGCGCGATCCAGGGCAGCACCGGCCAGGCGACGAACAGGCAGACCAGGGTCAGGCAGAAGGTGAGCACCGCCCAGGGCAGCCGCAGGAAGGAGTACAGCGCGGTCCGCCAGCCCACCGGGTCCCGCAGCCGCGCCCACAGCCAGGTGAGGAAGCCACCGCCCCCCGGGTGCCACAGCCGGCTCGGCTCGTCGACGCGCACCGTCAGCAGCGCGCGGGCGCGGCGCCGCTCCAGCGCCCCGTACAGCCGGCTGCCGCGCAGCCCCAGGGCCAGCAGCGGCAGCCCCACCACGGTGATCGCCAGTCCCAGGCCCAGCACGAGCCAGATGAAGGCGTAGACGAAGCCGAGGATGCCCATGGGCAGATTGGCGAGCAGGTGCGCGATCTCCCGCCAGGTCTGCCGGGGAAAGCCGAAGGCGGGCGGCCGGGGCAGCCGCTCGTCGCCCCCGTCGGATGAACTCGAGGTCATACGGGCAAGATTGCCCGGCCCGCCCCCGCCCCGCCATGGGGTAGGTCGCCGAGCCGGAGTGGGGTTAGCCCCACCGCATCCCGGACGGGCGGCTCACCCGGGCGGCGGCAGGGCCTACACTCCCGTGCGTACGCAGCGTCGAACAGACGACATCGACGGACAGCAGGCGGGACAGGGAGCGAGGGGCGGACGTGCCGGAGGCGACGACCGTGCACACCACAGCCGTGCCGCTCGCGGCCGGCTACTACGAGGGATACTCGGTGGTCGGCCTCCTCGCGGTGGTCGGGGTCCTCTTCGTCGCCGTGGCCTTCGGCGCCGGGCGGCTGCTGCGGCCCGTGGTGCCGACCCCGGAGAAGCTGCTGACCTACGAATGCGGGGTCGACCCCGTCGGCGAGGGCTGGGCCCACACCCAGATCCGCTACTACGTCTACGCTTTCTTGTATGTGATTTTCGCGGTGGACTCGATCTTCCTCTTCCCCTGGGCGACGGTGTTCGCCGCGCCGGGCTATGGCGGAACGACGCTGGTGGAGATGTTCGTCTTCCTCGGCTTCCTCGCCGTGGGCCTGCTGTACGCATGGAAGAAGGGCGTCCTGGAATGGACGTGACACCGAACCCCGCCCCCACGCCGGCTCCCGCGCCCGCCCCCGTGGACCTCCCGGAGCCGCGCCGCCTCGGCGCACTCGCCAGGCTGGCCCCCGAGCCGATGAAGGTCGTCCTGAACTGGGGACGCCGCTACAGCCTGTGGGTCTTCAACTTCGGGCTGGCCTGCTGCGCCATCGAGTTCATCGCGGCCTCCATGGCCCGCCACGACTTCATCAGGCTCGGCGTGATCCCCTTCGCCCCCGGGCCGCGCCAGGCCGACCTCATGGTGGTGTCCGGCACGGTGACGGACAAGATGGCCCCCGCGGTCAGGCGGCTGTACGAGCAGATGCCCGAGCCGAAGTACGTCATCTCCTTCGGCGCCTGCTCGAACTGCGGCGGACCGTACTGGGACTCGTACGCCGTCACCAAGGGCGTCGACCAGATCATCCCCGTCGACGTGTACGTGCCCGGCTGTCCGCCCCGCCCCGAGGCCCTGCTGCAGGGCATCCTGAAGCTGCAGGAGAAGATCGCGCGCGAGTCCCTGGGCGAGCGGTACGGGCGGGACGGCGGCGCGCCTCGGCCGTCCGCCGCGGCGCTGCGCAGCGGGCTGGTCGCGCCGCCCGAGCCGGCCTCCGGCCCGTCCCCTGCCCCGTCGTCCCCTGCCCCGTCGTCCCCTGCCTCGGGGGAGGGCACGCCGTGACCACGCCGGACGACCGCGACCGGCCCGTCGGGGCCGGGTCCGCCCCGCGCGTCGAGCCCGCCCCCGCCGCGCCGGCCGCCCCCGCCACCACCACCGCCGCCGCTCAGCCGCCGGTCGGCTGGCTGCCGCGGCCTGCCGCCGAGCTGTTCGGCGACGGCGCGACGGCGGAGGAGGCGTACGGGCTGCTCACCGTCGACGTCCCCGCCGACGCGTGGCTCCCCGCGCTGGAGACCGCCCGTGACGTCCTGGGCTGCACCTACTTCGACTGGCTGAGCGCGGTCGACGAGCCCGGCGAGGGGTTCCGCGTGGCCGCGCACGTCGTCGCCCTCGGGCCGGCGACGGCCGCCGCCCCGGCCGAGCCCGGCACCTCTGCCGCCGCCCAGCCCGGCACCTCTGCCGCCGGTGGCCCCGGCGCCCACGCCGTGCGCGGGCTCCTGGTCCGCACCACCGTGGCGCACGACGCGCCCGCCCTGCCGACCGCGACCGGCGTCTACGCGGGCGCGGCCTGGCACGAGCGCGAGACCCACGAGATGTTCGGCATCGACTTCGCCGGCCACCCCCACCTCGTGCCGCTGCTGCTCCCGGACGGCTTCGAGGGACATCCGCTGCGCAAGGACTTCGTCCTGGCGGCACGGGTCGTCAAGGCATGGCCCGGCGCGAAGGAGCCGGGCGAGTCCGAGGCCGCCCACGGCCCCAGGCGGAGGCAGATGCTGCCGCCCGGCGTCCCCGACCCCAACGAGTGGGGCCCCCTCAAGGGCCAACTTCCCGCCGCCCCCGCCCGGCCGGCCCGCGCGACCCGGGCTGCGGGCGCCGCGACCGAGCGCCCGTCCCGCCGCGCCCGCAGCGCGTCCGCGGGCTCGGCGAGCCAG
>NZ_BAAASD010000028.1:0-119006 GCF_039532705.1 Streptomyces sparsogenes subsp. cuspidosporus
CGCCGGACCGCGTCGGCGCCGGCCGCGCCCGCCGCCGTGGCGGCCGGGAGCGAGCCGCCGCGATGCCCGCCGCCGACTCCACCACCCGCCGGACCGCGTCGGCCCGCCGGGCCCACCGCCCGCCGCACCGCGTGCTCCGTTCGGGCGCGGCCACCGCCCCCGCCCGCGCGGTCTGACGGCCGACTCGCTCGTGCCGGGCGTCGCGGGCCCGCGGAGACGGGGGGACACCCCCTAGCGCTGATAGCGGGCGAGCACCAGGTTTCCGTCCTTCACCAGCCGCTCCTTCAGCTCCGCCATCCCGATCTCGCCGCCGTAGTACTCCTGGAGACCGGGCGTGGCGATCTTGTCCTTCCACTCGGGGTAGCCGCGCACCGTCTGGGCGGGCGCCGGGCGCAGGGCGGGCGCCAGGGCGGCGCCGGTCGCCCAGCCGTGCTCGCGGGTGCGCAGCGCCGGGTCGGCCAGGGCGCGCGTGCCCGTCGGCAGCAGCCAGTCGCCGCGCGCGAGCCGCACCATGTTGCGCGGCCGGAGGAAGAAGTCGATGAAGCGGGCCGCCTCCTCCTTGTACGGGCAGTCCTCGGCGATGGACAGCGTCTGCGGGCTGACGCCCTGCCGCTGGTCTCCCCCGGGCCCGGCGGGCGCCGGCAGGACGGTCCACCGGAAGCCCTTGGGGGCCTGCTGCACGATCTGCTGGCGGTACGAGAAGCCGAGCGGGACCATCGCGTACTTGCCGCCGAAGAAGCCGGGCAGGGTGTCCGAGCCCCCCATGCCGAGGGTGGCCCGGGAGCCGGTGCGGTCGGTGCCGAGCTGGCGGTGAATGACGGCGGGGACCGCCTGGTCGGCGGCGTCGAAGCGGATGGTGACCTTGCCGTCGGGCCGCCGGTGGAAGATCCGGCCGCCGGTGGAGAGGGACAGATTCAGCGTCGCGGAGACGGGCTCCTTGAGCGGCCAGGCCACGCCGTAGGTGCCGTCGCGGGTCAGCCGCTTCGCGGCCTCCTCGAACTCCTCCCAGCTCCAGGGGTCGCGCGCGGTGGGAATACGCACCTTCGCCGCCGCGAGCAGGGAGCTGTTCGCCATGATCATGCGCGGCTCCTGGAGGAACGGCACGCCGTAGATCCCGGCGCCGAACGTGGCGGTCCGCCAGCTCTCGGCCGGGATGTCCTCCTTGAGGCGGCGGGGCAGCAGGTCGGTGAGGTCGGCGAGCGAGCCGCCGTATGCGAAGTCCGCGAGGTCGTCGGTCGCGTCGTGGATGATGTCGGGCGGCTCACCGCCCTCGAAGGCGGTCAGCAGCTGGTCGTGGACGCTGGTCCAGCTGCCCTGCACATACTCGACCCGGATCGTCGGGTGCGCCGCGTTCCACTCCGCGACGAGCTGTTTGTTCGCGGCGACGGACTCCTGCTGCCAGGCCAGGGACTGGAAGCGCAGGGTGACGGTGCCGTCGGCCGAGCGGCGGCGCCGGTCCGCCGCGCAGGCCGGCAGCAGCGCGGCGCCGGCGGGCGCGGCCAGCGCCCCGGCGAGGAAGTGCCTGCGGCGCATCAGTGCTTCACCGCCCCGGCCAGCACCCCGCCGGTGATCCGCCGCTGGATGACGGCGAAGAGGGCGAGGGAGGGGAGGGTGGCCAGCAGCGCGGCCGCGGCGAGCGGGCCGAGGTCGGCCACGCCCTCGGCGCCGATGAAGTGGGTGAGGACGACCGGCATGGTCTGCTTCTCCGGCGACTTGAGCAGGACGAGGGCGAAGAAGAACTCGTTCCACGAGGTGATGAAGGCGAAGAGGGCGGTGGCCACGATCCCCGGGGCAAGCAGCGGGGCGGTCACCGAGACCAGGATGCGCGCCCTGCCCGCGCCGTCCACGGCCGCGGCCTCCTCCAGCTCGCGCGGGAGGGCGCGGACGTAGCCGGTCAGCATCCACAGGGCGAACGGCAGCGCCCACACCACGTACACCGCCACCAGGCCCACGAGCGAGTCGATCAGACGGAGGTTCTTGAGGATCAGGAACAGCGGGATGATCACCAGCACCAGCGGGAACGTCTGGCTGACCACGACCCAGCCGGTGGCCGCGCGGGACAGCGCGGACCGGTGCCGGGCCATGACATACGCCATCGGGGTCGCGACGACGACGGCGAGCGCGGCGGCGCAGCCGGCGGCGATCAGACTGTTGGCCGCGGCCCGCAGCAGCGGCTGCTCGTCGAACGCCTGGCGGAAGTTGTCCAGGGTGGGGTGGTCGGGGATCCAGCCGGGGTGGAGGGAGGCCAGCTCGCGGGGCGGCTTGAAGGCGGTGGAGGCCAGCCACAGCAGGGGCAGGAGCAGGAAGGCGAGGTAGCACAGCAGAGCCAGGTACTGCCCGGCGCGGGAGGCGCGCTTCGCGGCCCGCCGGTTCGCGGTACGCCCCGGCCGTCCCGTCCGCCCGCTGACGGTCCGCCGGTCCGCAGTGCGGGGGCTCGTCGGTCGGCCGTTCACCGGTCGTCTCCCCTCAGCCGCCCGGCCAGATACACGGCCAGCAGGACGGACACCACCGCGACCAGGACACAGCCCATCGCCGCCGCGTAGCCGAACTGGCCGTAGCGGAAGGCCTCCTCGTACGCGAAGAGCATCGGCAGCCGGGTGCGGCCGCCGGGGCCGCCGTTGGTCAGCACATAGACCAGCGCGAAGGAGTTGAGGTTCCAGATGAAGCTCAGCGCGCTGATCGCGAGGGCTATGGGCCTGATGGCGGGCCAGGTGACGGTGCGGAAGCGGCGCCAGGCGCCGGCGCCGTCCACCGCCGCGGCCTCGTGCAGCTCGCGCGGCACATTGGCGAGGCCGGCCAGCAGCGCGACGGTCACCTGTGGCATGCCCGCCCAGACGCCGACCACGACGACCGAGGGCAGGGCGGTCGCCGGGTCGCCCAGCCAGTCCCTGCCGGTGCCCAGCGCCTCGTTGAGGACGCCCGCGTCCGGGTGGTAGACGAGCCGCCACATGACACCGACGACGATCTCCGGCATCGCCCAGGGGACGATCGCCAGGGCGCGCGCCAGCCAGCGGAAGCGGAGGTTCTGATTGAGCAGCAGCGCCAGCCCGAGCGCCAGCAGGAACTGCGGGACCGTCACCCCGACCGCCCACTGGAGCCCGATGCGGAAGGACTCCCAGAAGAGCCGGTCCTGGCCCAGGTCCTGGAAGTTGAGCAGCCCGGTCCACTGCGTGGCGCGGGTACGGCCCGACTGGGAGTCGGTGAAGGCCAGCACGATGCCGTACAGGAGGGGGCCGACGCTGAGGACCAGGATCGGTATGAGGGCGGGCAGGACCAGGAACCACGCGCCGCGGCCGGGCCTCCGCTCCGGTGTTCCGGTACCTGGCCGCGTCGTCGCGGCCATTGATGTCACTGCGAAGGGCTCCTTAGGGCGCGGCTCGAGCACGGTGGCTCTCAAAAACGGTGGGGGGGCGCCCGGTCGGGAGGCCCACGTCATCGTGCGGAGGGTGCGCGGCGCAGTCAAGCGTTCGGCTCGCGGTATGTGGTGCGAGACTTGGCGCCGCACGGCGCGCGGACGAAGGAGCACGGCATGGGGCAGGCGGCACTCACCGAGGAGCGGGCGCGGGCGGTGCTCACCGCCGCGCTGCCGCCGTATCGGACGGGCACCGCCGGGGCCCGGCTGCTGGCGCTCGGCGAGAACGCGGTCTTCGCCCTCGACAGCCTGTCGCTGGTGGTGCGGATCAGCCGCGACCTGGAGGTGTGGGACCGGGCCGCGCGGGAGCTCCGGGTCGCCGACTGGCTGGCGCGGGAGGGCCTGCCGGCGGTGCGCCCGGACCGGCGCTTCGGCCCGGAGCAGCCCCTTCCCTTCGGCGGCCACCTCGTCACGTACTGGCGGCAGCTCCCCGAGCCCGTACGCCCCGCGGGCCCGCGCGACCTCGGCGAGTTGCTGCGGCTGGTGCACGCCCTGCCCGATCCGCCGTTCGCGCTGCCGGGCCGCGATCTGCTGGGCGGCGTGGAGCGCTGGCTGCGGCTGGCCGGGGACGCGATCGACCCGGCGGACGCGGCGTATCTGCGCGCCCTGCGGGACGACGCCGCCGCGGCCGCCGCCGAGCTGACCCCGCGTCTGCCGCCCGGCCCGGTGCACGGCGACGCGCTGCCGCGCAATGTCCACATCGGGCCCGACGGCCCGGTGCTGGTGGACCTGGAGACCTTCTCGCGGGACCTGCGCGAGCACGACCTCGTCGTCATGGCCCTGACCCGGGACCGCTACGGGCTCGGCCCGGCGGCCTACGACGAGTTCGTGGCGGCGTACGGATGGGACGTGCGGGAGTGGGACGGCTGCGCGGTGCTGCGGGGCGCGCGGGAGGTCGCGAGCTGCGCCTGGGTGGCCCAGCACGCGCCGGGCAGCCCGGCCGCCCGCGCCGAGTTCGCCCGCCGGGTCGCCTCCCTGCGGGAGGGCGATCCCACGGTCCGCTGGCACGCGTTCTGAACCGGCGCGACGGGCTGAACCGGCGTGGCGTTCTGAACCGGCGCGACGGGCTGAACCGGCGCGGCGGGTGGGCAGGTCAGCCCGCCACCGCCCCGGCGCCTGCCTCGGCCTCGCGGAGCGGCCAGTGTCCGTCCACGACCGCGTCGGGCGTCTTGCGACGCAGCCAGGCCTGGAAGTCGGCCGCCCAGCGCGCATACCACCCGATCTGCTTGCGGTGCAGATCCCACAGGTCGAGGCCGGCCACCTCGCCGTGCCGCTCCGCCACCGCGCAGGCGACGCGGACCGCCGCCAGCGCGTCCGCCCCGGCCTCATGGGCCCGCTCATGGACCACCCCGTACTCCCCGCACACCGCCTCCAGCGTGCGCTTGCCCTTGCGATAGCGGTCGACGGCCCGGTCTATCGTGTACGGGTCCACGACCGGGCCGGTCTCGGCGCCGCCCAGCCGCTCGCCCAGCGAGGGCAGGCCATGGCGCCGCAACTCGGCGGCGAGCAGGCTCAGGTCGAACGCCGCGTTGTACGCCACCACCGGCGCCCCCGCCCGCCAGTGGGCCACCAGCGCGTCCGCTATCTCGTCGGCCACCTCGCGCGCGGGGCGCCCCTCGGCCGCCGCCCGCTCGGTGGTGATGCCGTGGACGGCCACGGCGTCGTCCGGAATGGGCACGCCCGGATCGGCCAGCCACGCGCGCCGCCCGATCGGCTCCCCGCCCCTCACCTCGACCACGGCCGCCGTCACGATCCGCGACTCCCGTGGGTCCGTGCCCGTGGTCTCGAGATCGAACCCGATCAGCAGCTCCCGGTGCCAGCCCATACCGGCCCTCCTTTGTCGTACTTCCCCCTGGTGTGCACCACCCTCCCACGCACCACTGACAACGGGCCGGGACAACGGGCGCCATGGGTCCTCAGACGTCTGAGGACCCGTGTTAGAGTCCCGGCCGACGCACATGATCGGAAAGAACCGGAAAGAGGTGGGGGGATGACGGAGCCGGCCCGGCTGCGGCACGGCCGTGTCGTACCGCAGGTCGAAGGCGCGCTGCGGGACATGCTGCGCGAGGGGCGCTGGGAGCCCGGCGCGCGGCTGCCCAACGAGGTGATGCTCGCGGCGGAGCTGGGCGTCGGCCGCTCCTCCGTGCGGGAGGCCGTGCGGCTGCTGGCCCACGACGGGCTGCTGGACGTGCGCCACGGCTCGGGCACCTTCGTCGCCCGGACCGATCCCGGGCGGGACGGCGGACCCGACCTGCGGCACCTGCTGCGCCGCGCCCGGCTGCTGGAGGTCTACGAGGTCCGCAGGGCCCTGGAGGTGGAGGCCGCCCGGCTGGCCGCGCGGCGCACCCGCCCCGAGGACCTGGCGCGCCTCACGGCGGACCTGAAGCGGCGCCAGGAGGCCGCCGGGGGCGATCCGGCCGCCTTCGTGGACGCCGACCTGGAGTTCCACCGGACCGTCGTGGAACTGTCAGGCAACGCCGTGCTGCTCGGCCTGTTCACCTCCGTGCTGCCGGTGCTGCGCGAGGCGCTGATCGAGATGGTGCGGTACGAGACCGGCCTGCCCGACCTGTCGTGCGCCCACGCGGACCTGCTGGACGCGCTGGCGCGCGGCGACGCCCCGGCCGCGATCGCGGCCACCACACGGCACCTGGAGTCCGTCATGGCCCTGGTCCAGCCTCCGGCCCGGCCTGCGGCGCAGGAAGGACCGAGGGCCCGGGAGGAGGCGCGATGACCGGGTCGGTCGTGCTGTGTGCCGAGGACGTCGACGTGGTCCGCGACGGCCGGCACCTGTTGCGGTCGGTCTCGCTGACCGTGCGCGAGGGCGAGCACTGGGCGCTGCTCGGCGCCAACGGCGCGGGCAAGAGCACCCTGCTGGGCCTGCTCGGGGCGCTCGCGCACCCCACCCGGGGCACGGTGCGGGTGCTGGGGCACACGCTGGGCCGGGTGGACCTGCGGGAGCTGCGCACGCTGGTCGGCCACGTCAACCCGCGCCATCCGCTGCGCTCCCCGCTGCGGGTGCGGGACGTGGTGCTGACCGGGCTGACCAACACCGTCGAGCCCGTCCCGCGCCGCAGGGTCGAGCCGGCGCGGCTGGAGGAGGCCGAGGCGCTGCTCGACACCCTCGGGGTGGGCGCCCGGCGCGACGCCCTGTGGCCCACCCTGTCCCAGGGCGAGCGCGGCCGGGTGCTGATCGCCCGCGCGCTGATGCCCCGCCCGCGGCTGCTGCTGCTCGACGAGCCGGCCACGGGGCTGGACCTGGCGGCGCGCGAGCAGCTGCTGGACAGCCTGGACGCGCTGCGGCGTGACCATCCGCGCCTCGCCACCGTGCTGGTGACCCACCATCTGGAGGAGCTCCCCGCGAGCACCACGCACGCGCTGCTGCTGCGCCAGGGGCGGGTGCTGGCGCTCGGGTCGGCCGACGAGGTGGTGACCTCCGAGCCGATCAGCGCCTGCTTCGGCCACCCGGTCCGCATCACCCGCGCCGACGGCCGCTGGGCCGCTCGTACGGGACGCGGCGCCGGGCGGGCCGCCGGCACGGACCGCGCGGGCCAGGGGGCACCGCTCGCGGGCCGGGGAGGCCCGCCGCGGGCTCAGGACACCGGCCGGGAGTCCGCCCACACGCTCTCGAACTCCTCACGGTAGGTGCCGAAGAGCCCGCCGTCGCCGTCGCGGCTCGGGTCCTGCCCGTCCCGCACCACGCCACGGCCGCGCCCGGCGCCGCGCAGCACCAGGACCGGGGCCTCGATGCCCCGGGCCTTGCGCAGATACGACTGGACGACGGCCAGGCCGTCGGCGCCGTCGCCGTTGACCAGGTAGGCGGTGAAGCGCGGGGTCTCGTCGAAGACGTGGATCTCGAACGCGCCGGGGTCGCGCAGCCGGGCGCGGACCCGCCGCATGTGGAGGATGTTCATCTCCACCGACCGGCTCATCTCGCCCTTCTTCAGCCCCAGCTCGCGCTCGCGCCGCCGCACCGCGCTGCTGGCCGGGTTGAGGAACAGCAGCCGGGCCCGGCAGCCGGCCTCGGCCAGCCGGACCATCCGGCGGCCGGAGTAGTTCTGGACCAGGAGGTTGAGTCCGATGCCGATCGCGTCCAGGCGGCGGGCGTTGCCGAAGAGGTCCTCGACGGGCAGCTGCCGCTGCAGCCGCACCCGGTCGGGATGGACCCCCACCACGTCCGCGTACCGGTCCCCCACCAGGTCCTCGACGGCGTCGATGGGCAGCCGGTCGGCGGAGGGGGTGCCGGTGCCGCTGCCGAGGATCTCCAGCAGCCGGGCGGAGGCGCGCTCGGCCTGGGCCAGGACGGTCTCGGTCAGGGCCCGGTTGCGGGAGACGACGTTGCGGGCCACCTCCAGCTCGTCCAGGGCCAGTTCCACCTCGCGCCGGTCGTCGAGGTAGGGCTCGAAGCAGGGCCAGTGCTGGACGAGGAGTTCGCGCAGCTGGGGCAGGGTGAGGAAGCTGAGGACGTTGTCGTCGGCGGGGTCCAGCAGATAGCCCTTGCGGCGGCTCACCTCCCGGACGGCGACCGCGCGCTGCACCCACTCCTGCCCGGCGGGCCCGGCCGCGGCGACGACCCAGTCGTCGTCGTGCACCGGTTCGTAGATGGGGCGGAGCACGGCGGCCACGACCGCGCGCAGCCGCTGCTCGACGAGGTTCAGCCAGATGTAGGCCCGCCCGGCCCGGCGTGCGCGGGTGCGCACCTCGGCCCAGGCCTCGGCGCCCCAGTCCAGTTCCGCTCCGATCTCCACCGGCTGTACGAGGGACACCGCACCGGGGGGTGTGTCGGTGGCGCCGTCACCCCCGGGGCCCGTGTCCCCAGGGGGCAGCTCCAGCCCGCCCGAGCTCACCTGTGCACCGCCTTCCGCCCCCGTCCAACGATCACCGCAGACTACTGCGGCGGACGGGGGCGGTGCAGCTCGATCGATCGACCTTACGGTCAACCTTGCTCTTCTGTATGGCCGTTGTGATCGGACAGTGCAGAAGGCGTGAGCGGATTCATAGCGGTGACGTCGCGCGGGGCGAGCTGGAAGCCCTGCCAGTGCACCGGCATGGGCTCCTGGTCCTCGTCGCGGGCGATGTGGTGGAACCCGATGTTGACCCAGACGATCGGGTGCTTGAGGGTCTGGCCGTTCACCCACTTGTCGACGCTCTTGCCGGCGCCGGGGCCGCAGTCGCGCAGGTTGTGGCTGGCGAACTGCTCGCACTTGTTGTACTCGGTGAAGTACACGTCGTGCCTGGTGTAGCTGCGGCCGGGGAACTTGGTGGTGTGGCCCGGCACGATCTCGTAGCTGCGCGGGTGGCCGTCCTTGTTCTTGCCCGCGGTGGACACGACCCGCCACCAGCGCGCGGCGGCGGCGTCCCCGGCCAGCTCCTTGGTGACCTGGGTGCGGGTGGTCTTGGTCTTGGGCTGCTGGCCGCTGGCCGTGGTGGTCTTGGAGTCGTACTGCTCGATCTTGCTCTTGGGGGAGCCGTCGAGGCCGAAGTTGAGCCGCCAGAAGACGTTGTGGGCGTGGCTGGTGGCGTAGTCCTTGGCGCCCTTGCCGATCGGCCAGCCGCGGCCGTCCCCGGCGTCGTAGTCGAACGGGGAGAGCGTGCCGGTGGCGCCGACCTGCATGGTCATGGTGCCGTCACCGGAGAACCGCCACTCGGTGATGTACTCGTACCAGCCGACCTGGTTGACCGTGTACAGCAGCAGGTCCTTGCCCTGCATCTGGTAGACCTTGCTGCCGTCGTCGCCGCCGCCGCCCATGCGGTAGGCGTGGCCCCGGGCGCGGGTGGTGGCGCACAGGCCCTTGACGTCGGGGTGCTCCGGGTCCCACGCGCCGGGGACGCGGACGGTCTTGATGGTGCCGCCGGGGCACTCGGCCGGGTCGAGCTGCTGCAGCCCCTGGGCGAAGCCCTGTCCGGTCAGATCGTCGTACTCATTGCTGCCGTCGTCGTACGGCACATGGATCTGGCCGAGTTTGGCGCTGGTCAGCACCTTGATGGGGGCGGCCTCGCCCTTGGGCTGGTACGAGACGTCGTCGAGCACGAGCCCGGCCTTGCTCTCGTAGTGCCAGCACATCCGCCAGGTGGTGCCGCCGTCCAGCTTCTGTTCGATCCGGTACGCGGCCGAGCAGTCCGCGGCGGCGGCCGGGGCCTTCGCCGGCGCCTTGGGCGCGGCCTGGGCGGACCCGGCCGGACCCGCCGCGACGGCCGTGACCCCGATGAGGGCGGAGGCGCCCACGGCCGCCGCGACCCGGGCACGGGTACGGCTGAGCCTTCGTTCAGGCATGGTGGTACTCCTGTGAGGAACGTGAAGGTATGCGGGAAGGGACGCGCCGGCGCCCGTCAGCCCAGCCGGTGGACGGTGCGGTCGCTCAGGTCGATCACCAGCTGCCGGGTGTCGATCCACGGGCCGTTGACCACCTTGGTGAACAGCCGTACGCAGCGGTGCTTCCCGCAGTCCGCGAGGGCGGCCGGCCCGGCGTTCTCCTCGTCGACGCGGTAGACGAAGCCGGTGATGGTCAGCTGGTCCGGGCTGGTCAGCGCTCTGCTGGTGGCGTCCTTGTAGTCGGCCTTGAGCCCGGTGCCGAGCTTGTCGGCGATCAGCAGCCGGACGGCCTCGCTCGCCTCTTCCCGGGTGGGCGGCGGCTGGACTCCGCGCTGGGTGTCGGTGTGGACGACCTTGCCGGAGGCGAGGTCCACGGTCTTGGTGACGTAGGTGTCGTCCTTGTAGTCGTAGTACGAGACCTCGGCGCGGCGCGGCGGGTCGGCCTCGGCCGCCTCCTGGGGGGACAGCTCCTCGAGGTCGACGGCCAGCCGCTGGGGGCCCTTGCCGCCGGTGACGTTCTCGCTGCTGTCGCGGAAGCCCCGGGTGAGCGCGATCGTTTGGGCGCGCTTCAGCTCGTCGTCCGTCAGCGGGTCCCGGCCGGTGCCCGTCCTCCCCTGCTCGGGGGCGGACTCCACGACGGCGGGCCGCTGCCGCGGCGACTGGCTCTGCTCGGCCGTCGAGCCCTGCGGGCCCCCGTCGCCCTTCGCGCCCCTCTCCTGGCCGGACGCGTCGCTCGGGAGGGTCACTCCCACCATCACCGCGGTGGCGGTGACCGCGATGGCCGCACCGGCCACCACCTTGCCCAGGTGGCGGTGCATCATCGTGCGCACATTCTCCCCCAATTCCCCCTCATGTCACAGGGCACCACATACCGGGAGATCCGACATGGGTAGGTCACCCGGTAGGACGAACCGATCCGGCCGCGGGTTGCCTCTGGTTTTCAGGAAGTTGTGGTGAAAGTGCTGCCGGGGGCCGCGAGTTGGGCAAGGATTCCCCCCTGCCCGCCGTCAGGGGTGCTCGCCGCCCCCGGGGAAGAAGTGGAAGAGTCGACGCATGCAGGTCTGGCCGGGACAGGCTTACCCCCTGGGCGCCACCTACGACGGCGCCGGAACCAACTTCGCGGTCTTCTCGGAGGCCGCCGCGCGGATCGAGCTGTGCCTACTGCACGACGACGGCTCGGAGACCGCGGTGGAGCTGCGCGAGACCGACGCCTTCGTACGCCATGCCTATCTGCCGGGGATCATGCCCGGGCAGCGGTACGGCTTCCGGGCCCACGGTCCGTACCAACCGGAGCGCGGCCACCGCTGCAACTCGGCCAAACTGCTGCTCGACCCCTACGCCAGGGCGATCAGCGGCCGGATCCGCTGGGGCGAGGAGGTCTACGGCTACCACTTCCAGCGGCCCGAGAAACGGAACGACCTCGACTCGGCCCCGCACACCATGGCCTCGGTGGTCGTCAACCCGTACTTCGACTGGGGCGACGACCGGCCGCCGCGCACCGACTACCACCGCACCGTCATCTACGAGGCCCACGTCAAGGGCCTCACCATGCTCCACCCTCGGCTGCCGGACGAGCTGCGCGGCACCTACGCGGCGCTCGCCCACCCCGCGATCATCGAACACCTGACGGAGCTGGGCGTCACCACGCTGGAACTGATGCCGGTGCACCAGTTCGTGCACGACCACCGGCTGGTCGACGCGGGTCTGTCGAACTACTGGGGCTACAACACCATCGGGTTCTTCGCCCCGCACAACGCGTACGCCTCCTGGGGCGACCGGGGGCAGCAGGTCCTGGAGTTCAAGTCGGCGGTCCGCGCCCTCCACCAGGCCGGCATCGAGGTCATCCTCGACGTCGTCTACAACCACACCGCCGAGGGCAACCACCTGGGGCCCACGCTGTCCTTCCGGGGCCTGGACAACTCCTCGTACTACCGGCTGAGCAACGACCGGCGGTACTACATGGACACCACCGGCACCGGGAACTCCCTGCTGATGCGCAGCCCGCACGTGCTGCAGCTGATCATGGACTCGCTGCGCTACTGGGTGACCGAGATGCGGGTCGACGGCTTCCGCTTCGATCTGGCGGCCACGCTCGCCCGGCAGTTCCACGAGGTGGACCGGCTGTCCTCGTTCTTCGACCTGGTGCAGCAGGACCCGGTGGTCAGCCAGGTGAAGCTGATCGCCGAGCCCTGGGACGTCGGCGAGGGCGGCTACCAGGTGGGGAACTTCCCGCCCCTGTGGACCGAATGGAACGGCAAGTTCCGCGACACGGTGCGCGACCTGTGGCGGGGCGAGCCGCGTACGCTCGCGGAGTTCGCCTCCCGGCTGACCGGCTCCTCCGACCTCTACCAGAGCGACGGGCGGCGGCCGCTGGCCTCCGTCAACTTCGTCACCTGCCACGACGGCTTCACCCTGCGCGACCTGGTCTCGTACGACAAGAAGCACAACGAGGCCAACGGCGAGGGCAACCAGGACGGCGAGAGCTACAACCGCTCCTGGAACTGCGGCGCCGAGGGCGACACCGACGACCCCGGGGTGCTGGCGCTGCGCGGGCGCCAGATGCGCAACTTCATCGCCACCCTGATGCTCTCCCAGGGCGTGCCGATGCTCAGCCACGGCGACGAGTTCGCGCGCACCCAGCACGGCAACAACAACGCGTACTGCCAGGACAACGAGGTCTCCTGGGTGCACTGGCCGGACCCCAGGAACGAGGCGGACGCCCCGGCCCTGGAACTGCTGCGCTTCACCCGCTCGCTGATCTGGCTGCGCCGCGACCACCCCGTCTTCCGGCGCCGCCGCTTCTTCCACGGGAGGCCGGTGGAAGGCACCCACGACGAGCTGTCGGACATCGCCTGGTTCACGGCCGAGGGCGAGGAGATGCGGCAGCGCGACTGGCAGGCCGCGCACGCCAAGTCGCTGACGGTCTTCCTCAACGGCAACGCGATCTCCGAGCCGGGGCCGCGCGGGGAGCGGATCACCGACGACTCCTTCCTGCTGATGTTCAACGCGCACCACGAGCCGCTGGACTTCACCGTGCCCGTCGACCACGGCAAGCAGTGGCAGGTGATCGTGGACACCTCGCTGCCGGAGGGTGTGGAGCCCGGCAGCGGGGCGAAGGTGGCGGCGGGCGACCGGCTGACGCTGGTGGACCGGAGCCTGCTGGTGCTCCAGCGGCCGGCGTAGCTTCGGGTTTCGCCGCTCGGGTTCCCGTTCGGTTCGTGTGAGGCTGCTGTGCGGGTTCCCGGCCGGGCTTCCGTTCGGGTTTCCCGCCCGGGTTCCCGTTCGGGTTCCCGTTCGGGCCCAGAAACCCTCGTACGAGTGTTTGGCGGGTGCGCCGATCTGATGGCGGGCGGGTTGTGGGTACGTACGTTCTATGACGTTCGACCGCATCGCTCCCGGGGCCGCCCCGACCGCCACCTACCGGCTGCAGCTGCAGCCCGCCTTCCCCTTCGCGGCGGCGCGGGCGGCCGTGCCGTACCTGGCCTCGCTCGGCGTGTCGCATCTGCATCTCTCGCCGGTGCTGGAGGCCCGCCCCGGCTCCACCCACGGCTATGACGTGGTCGACCACTCGGCCGTGCGGGCGGAGCTGGGCGGCGAGGAGGGGCTGCGCTCCCTCGCCCGCGCCGCACACGCCCACGGGCTCGGGCTGATCGTCGACATCGTCCCCAACCACATGGCGGTGCCCGCTCCCGAGCGGCTCAACAAGCAGCTGTGGGAGGTGCTGAGGGACGGCCCCGCCTCGCCGTGCGCGCGGTGGTTCGACATCGACTGGGGGCGGCACGGCGGCAAGGTGCTGCTGCCGGTCCTCGGCGGCCCCCTCGGCGACGAGCTGGCGCGGCTGCGGGTGGAGGAGGGGGTGCTGCGCTACCACGACCACGAGTTCCCGCTGCGGCCAGGCACCGAGCGGTTGCCGCTGCCCGAGCTGCTCGACCGGCAGTGGTACCGGCTGTCCTGGTGGCGGCTGGCCCGCACGGAGCTGAACTACCGGCGGTTCTTCACCATCTCCGAGCTGATCGCGGTGCGGGTGGAGGACCCCGAGGTCTTCGAGGCGACCCACGGGAAGCTGCTGGAGCTGGTGCGCGACGGGGTGGTCGACGGGCTGCGGGTGGACCACCCGGACGGCCTCGCCGACCCGGAGGGCTATCTGCGGCGGCTGGACCGCGCGGTGCGGGCCGCGGCGGGCGGCGGCCGGTGGACCGTCGTCGAGAAGATCCTCGCCCGCGGCGAGCGGCTGCCCGCCCCCTGGCCGGTCGCCGGGACGACCGGCTATGACGCCCTGCACCACATCGACGGCCTCTTCGTCGACCCGGCCGGGCTGGAGACGCTGACCGCCGTCTACCGCGGCTTCGCCGTGCCCCCCGACGACCTGGGCGGCGACTGGCCGGCGACCGTGCGGCGGGCCGCGCGCCGGGTGGTGACCCATGAGCTGGCCGCCGAGGTGGAGCGGCTGGCGCGCACCGCGGTCCGGCTCTGCGCCGCCGATCCCCGGCTGCGCGACCACGCCCCCTGGGCGCTGCGCACGGCGATCCGCGAGCTGCTGGTGCGGCTGCCGGTCTACCGCCCGTACGTCTCCCCCGGCGCCCCGGTGGCGGAGGCGGACGCCGAGATGCTGACCGTGGCGGCGGAGGACGCGCGGGCGGCGTTCGCGGTGCGCGAGGAGGCGCGGGTGGTGTTCACGGTGCGGGACGCGGCGCTCGGCAGGCTGGGGGACGGGCCGCACCACCGCGACTTCTGCGCGCGCTTCGCCCAGACCGCCGCGGCTCTGCGGGCCAAGTCGGTCGAGGACACCGCCTTCTACCGGTACACGCCCCTGCTCTCGGCCGCGGAGGTCGGCGGCGATCCCGGGCGGCCGGCCGTCACCCCCGCCGAGTTCCACGCCTTCGCCGCCCGGCTGCGGTCCGACTGGCCCGCGACCGGCACCGTGCTGTCCACCCATGACACCAAGCGCAGCGCGGACGTGCGGGCGCGGCTCGCCGCGCTGACCGAGTGCCCGGACCGCTGGGGGCGGCTGCTGGAGGCGCTGGGGGCGCGGGACACGGCGGCGGGCGCCGCGCCTGCTCCCGACCCCCATCTGGAGTGGACGGCGTGGCAGACCGCGGTGGGCCTGGGGTCGCCGGACGGCGAGCGGCTGGTCCCGGCGGTCCTCAAGGCGGTGCGGGAGGCGGGGCTGCGCACGACGTGGACCGAGCAGGACCCGGAGTACGAGGAGGAGGTCGCCCGCTTCCTCAAGGCCGGCCCGTGCGACCCCGGCCACCGGGCGTGGGCGGCGCTCGGCGACGCACTGGACGCCCCCGCGCGGGCCAACATGCTGGGCGCGGCGCTGCTCCAGCTGACCATGCCGGGGGTGCCGGACCTCTACATGGGCAGCGAGCACACCTATGCCGCGCTGGTCGACCCCGACAACCGCCGCCCGCCCGAGCCGCGCCCCGAGGCGCTCGACCGGCTGGCCGCGGGGGGCGTGCCGGAGGGGGTGTCGGCCGAGAAGCTGCTGCTGACCTCGGCCGCCCTGCGGCTGCGGCGGCGCCACCCCCAGTGGTTCGGGCCGTCGGCCGGCTACACCCCGCTGTCCGCCGAGGGCCCGGCGGCCGCGCACTGTGTGGCCTTCCTGCGCGCGGGAGCCGCCGGGAGCGAGGGCGGCGCGGGCGCGGGCGGCACTGGCGCGGGCGATACGGGGCGGGGCGATACGGGCCGGGGCGAGGGGGGCGGCGGGGCGGTCACCGTCGTCACCCGGCTCTCGCGACGGCTCGCGGAGGCGGGCGGCTGGCGCGAGACGGCGCTGCGGCTGCCGCCGGGCCGCTGGCGGGACCTGCTGACCGGGCGGACGGCCGAGGGGGCCGCCTCGCTGGGCGAACTCCTCGACCGGCTCCCGGTGGCGCTGCTGGTTCCGGCCTGACGCTTCGGGCCTGACGCTCCGCCAGAACTCGGGCTGCCTTCGCGGTGTAAAGCATTTACAGCTCTTGCGGACGGCGCTACCTTCACAAAGTAACTTGGGAGCGCTCCCATACGACGGTTCCTGACCCGTTCGCGTCGAAGGGAAGAAGTAGCGCAATGCCACGACGATTGATGGCCCTCGCACGTCCCGCTCACCCGCCGGGCCGCTCCCGCGCCCGTCGGCCCGCACTGCTGGTCCTGCTCGCCGTGCTGCCCGCCCTCGGGCTGGTCTTCTTCGGCGGCGGCAGCAGCGCCTCCGCGCACGGCGCCCCGCTGGCGCCGGGCAGCCGCACCTATCTCTGCTGGAAGTACAGCCTGTCCAGCACCGGCGAGGTCAAGCCCACCAACCCCGCCTGCAAGGCCGCGTACGACAAGGGCGGGGCCACCCCGTTCTACAACTGGTTCGCGGTGCTGCGCTCCGACGGGGCGGGCCGCACCAAGGGCTTCATCCCGGACGGCCAGCTGTGCAGCGGCGGGGCCACCGTCTACAACTTCTCCGGCTTCGACCTGGGCAGCAAGGACTGGCCGGTGACCCATCTGACCGCCGGGAAGTCGATGCAGTTCTCGTACAACGCCTGGGCCGCGCACCCCGGTTCGTTCCGCAGCTACGTCACCAAGAACCCCATCGACCCGACGAAGCCGCTCACCTGGAGCGACCTGGAGGACCAGCCGTTCAACACGGTGACGAACCCGCCGCTGTCCGGTCAGGTCGGCACCGTGGACGGCAAGTACACCTGGACCGCCAACCTGCCCTCGGGCAAGAGCGGCCGCCACATCATCTACACCGTCTGGACCCGCTCGGACAGCCAGGAGACCTTCTACAGCTGCTCCGACGTGGTGTTCGACGGCGGCAACGGCGAGGTGACCGTCCCCGGCGCCTCCAGCGGCGGCAGTGACCCGACCACCCCGCCGACGGACCCGCCCACGGCCAAGTGCACCGCCACCCAGAAGACCATCAGCACCTGGAACGGCGGCTACCAGGCGGAGGTGACCGTGGCCAACACCGGCGCCACCCCCATCTCCTCCTGGATGGTCGACTGGACCCTGCCGTCCGGGCAGCGGGTGGACAGCGTCTGGAACGGCAAGCTGACCGCCACGGGCTCCTCGGCCTCGGTCACGAACGCCGACTGGAACGGCTCACTGGCCGCCGGAGCGTCCACGACCTTCGGCTACGCGGCCAGTGGCGGCTCTCCGGACACGGGCGCCACGCCCATCTGCATGGTGCACTGACCCGCCCCGCGCGGCGCGCCGACCCGCACAGCGCGCTGCCCGGCCCCCCTGCCCCACCCCGGTCCACGCGGTGCCCTGATCCGCTCCTCCGCCATGTCAGGCGCACCTCACCCCGCCGGTCTGCCGCCCCCTTCCCCCTCGTGGGCGGCAGGCCGGCCCTGCCGCTTCCGCCCTTGCTCCCCCTGCTCCCTTCGCTCCCTCTGCTCCCCCCGGCCCCACCACCGCTGGTCCAGCAAGCCGACGAAGGAGGCCGCGGCCCCGGTGAGTTCGACCCGGGAGAACGCGGTCAGCTCACGCGCCCAGGGCGGGTCCAGGGGCAGCACCGCACAGTCGTACTGCGTGGCCACATGCGCGGCCGTGATGAGGACTCCCGCTCCCGCGGCGGCCATGCGCACGGCGGTGGAGGTGTGCTCGGTGTCGACACCGGTACGAGGCGTGAAGCCCACCCGCTCACAGGCCACGTCCAGGAAACGACGGCCCTCGACCACCGGCTCCAACGCGCAGCGCACCCAGTCCCGGTCCGCCAGGTCGGCCAGCCGGACCGCCTCCCGCCCGCTCAGCGGATCATCCGGCGCCACCACGACCACGATCTCCTCCTCGCCCACCGTCACCACCGGCCCCCGCCAGCCCTCGGGCCGGTGCCCGAGAGCGACGTCCGCGACACCGCGCTCCATGCCCTCGCGCAACTCCCCGCCGGTGGCGTACTCGTGCACCACCAGGCGCACCTGCCCATGGTCGCGCCGCCAGCGGGCGAAGACCTCGGGAAGCACCCCGATGGCGAAGGCGTGCAGGGTGGCGATGTGCAGCTCGCCCCCGGCCGCCCCGGCGGCCGCCCGCGCCGCGCGCCGCGCCTGCCGGGCGCTGCGCACCGCGAACTCGGCGTGCGGCAGAAACGCGCGGCCCATCGGCGTCAGGCGCACTCCGCGCGGCAGCCGCTCCAGCAGCGGCCCGCCGACCTCCCGCTCCAGGGCCTTGATCTGGTGGGAGAGCGCCGACTGGGTGACGCCCAGCAGCTCGGCGGCATGGGTGAAGGAGGCCTCCTCGACCACCGCCATCAGGTACTCCATCTGACGCAGGCTCATCCGCGCCCCCCTTCGCTGTCGCTCCCCTGACGCGCGCCCTCATGCGGCAGCCCTCATGGGGCGGTCCCCATGCGGCAGCCCTCATGCAGGAAATTCATCGTAACCAGAGAAACTTTGCCTTGGACTCATGTGCCGCTCTGGGCAGAGGGTGGGTTCATGCATGAGACAGACATCATCGTCATCGGCGGCGGCACCGGCGGCTACAGCACCGCGCTGCGCGCCGCCGCCCTCGGTCTCGACGTCGTGCTGGCCGAGCGCGATCTGGTGGGCGGCACCTGCCTGCACCGCGGCTGCATCCCCAGCAAGGCGATGCTGCACGCCGCCGAGCTGGTCGACGGCATCGCCGAGGCTCGCGAGCGGTGGGGGGTGAAGGCCACGCTGGAGGCCGTGGACTGGTCCGCGCTGACCGCGACCCGCGACGACATCGTGGCCCGCAACCACCGTGGCGTCGAGGGGCATCTGTCCCACGCGGGCGTCCGCGTGGTGCGCGGCTCCGCCGCCCTGACCGGCGCCCGCACGGTACGCGTCGAGCCGACCGGTACAGGAGCGGACGCCGAGGCGGGCGGCGAGTGGACCGCGCGGCGCGGCATCGTGCTGGCGACCGGCTCCCGCCCGCGCACCCTCCCCGGGCCGGCGCCGGACGGCCGACGGGTCGTCACCAGCGACGACGCCCTCTACGCCCCGGGGCTCCCGGCCTCCGTGCTGGTGCTGGGCGGCGGCGCGATCGGCGTCGAATACGCCTCACTGCACCGCTCCATGGGCGCCGACGTCACCCTCGTCGAGGCGGCGGACCGGCTGCTGCCGCTGGAGGACGCCGATGTCAGCCGCCATCTGACGCGCGGGCTGAAGAAGCGCGGCATCGAGGTGCTGACCGGTGCCCGGCTGGAGCAGGCGGAGACCCTTCCCGACGGGGTGCGCGTCACCGTGCGCCCGGCCCGCGGCGAGCCGCGCACCCTCGACGTCGAGCGGCTGCTGGTCGCCGTCGGCCGCGCCCCGGTCACCGACGGTCTGAACCTGGGGGCGGCCGGACTGGCCACCGACGACCGCGGGTTCGTCGCCCCCGCCGACTGGGCGCGGCTGGAGACCGCCGTGCCGGGCATCCATGTCGTCGGCGACCTGCTGCCGCCGCCGTCGCTCGGGCTCGCCCACGCCTCCTTCGCGGAAGGGCTGCTGGTGGCCGAGACCCTGGCGGGCCTCTCCTCCCGCCCGCTGGACTACGCCACCGTCCCCCGGGTGACCTACTCCAGCCCGCAGACCGCCTCCGTCGGTCTGTCGGAGGCCCAGGCGCGTGAGCGCGGCCATGACGTCGTCACCAACACCATGCCGCTGACCGCCGTGGCCAAGGGCATGGTGCACGGGCAGGGCGGGATGGTGAAGGTCGTCGCCGAACGGGCGGGCGGGGGCGGCGCCGGCCAGGTCCTCGGCGTCCATCTCGTCGGCCCCCACGTCTCGGAGATGGTCGCCGAAAGCCAGCTGATCGTCGGCTGGGACGCCGATCCCGCCGATGTGGCCCAGCACATCCATCCGCACCCCACGCTCTCCGAGGCGGTCGGCGAGGTCTTCCTCACTCTGGCCGGGCGCGGTCTGCACCAGATATGAGCGGGCCGGGCGGCCGCTTGCCGGACTCCTCGGCGACGGCGACCACGACCAAGCCGACCACGGCCAGGCCGATGCTCGCCCACAGCTCATAGCCGTCCAGGAACGGGAGAAGGCGGATCACCGCCATCAGCCGGAACCAGCCGATGAGTTCGTGGGCGATCCCGACGATCCCCTGGAACAGCAGAAATCCCCCCACCGCCTCGCACGCTTTTCTCATGCTTCGAGGCTAGGCGCCGGCCAGGCGGGCGCGGGTCGGCCAAAGGTCTACGACCCCGCGACTTTGGTCGCTGCCCGCGCCCGGGGCGGCGACGCGGGCCCCCGCTCCTCACTACATTCATCGGTATGGGCAGCTCGGACGAGGCGCGTGCGGCGCGCCGCACGACGGCGCGCCGCGCCCTGCGCGACTGGCTCGTGGACGTGTGCTGCATCTCGCTGGCGGCCGTGTTCTCCATGGTGACCTGCGAGTCGGTGGCCAACGACCCTCCGATGTCGGACGAGGCGCTGTTCGCCGACGTGGTGGCGGGCGCGCTGGGCTGTCTGGCGCTGTGGCTGCGCCGCCGCCGACCGGTCGAGCTTGCGGTGGTGCTGCTCGGCGCGGGCCTCGTGTCGTACTACGTCGCGGGGCCGCTGCTCGTGGCGCTGTTCACGGTCGCGGTGCACCGTCCGCTGCGTACCGTCGCGCTGGTCGGCGCGGCGGCGGCGGCCCAGATCCTCACCACCCCGCTGGTGCACCCCGACCCCGACCTCGACTACGTCGGAGACGTGCTGCTCGGCGCCCTGCTCGTCAGCGGTGCCATCGGCTGGGGCATGTTCGTGCGCTCCCGGCGCCAGTTGCTCGCGTCGCTGCGCGAGCGGGCGGCGCGGGCCGAGGCGGAGGCGGCGCTGCGCGCCGAGCGGACCCAGCGCCTGACGCGCGAGCGGATAGCCCGGGAGATGCACGATGTGCTGGCCCACCGGCTGTCCCTGCTGAGCGTCCACGCGGGCGCGCTGGAGTACCGGGCCGACGCCTCCCCGCAGGAAGTGGCTGAGGCGGCAGGGGTGATACGCAGCAGCGCGCACCAGGCGCTGCAGGATCTGCGCGAGGTGATCGGCGTGTTGCGGGCCCCGGAGTCCGACCCAGACGGCGGCCCGCCCGACCGGCCGCAGCCGACGCTGGCCGATCTGCCGAGGCTGGTGGAGGAGTCGCGCCGGGCGGGCATGCGCGTGACGCTGTCCGACGAGGCGGGCGTCACGGGACCCGGCCCCCGGCCCGGCACCGGCACCGGCACCGGCACCGCACCGGATACCGGACCAGGCACCGGAATCGGCGCCGAGGCCGCAGCCGTTCCGGGCGCCACGGGCCGTACGGCGTACCGGATCGTGCAGGAGGGGCTGACCAACGCGCGCAAGCACGCGCCGGACACGGAGGTGACGGTGACGGCGGCAGGGGCTCCCGGCGAGGGGCTGACCGTGGAGGTGTGCAACGCCGTGCGCGCCCCGGCGCGCGCCTGCACCCCCGGTTCGCCACCGGGCCGGCAGGAAGGGCCCGCGGCCATCCCCGGGGCGGGCCAGGGCCTGGCCGGACTGGCCGAGCGCGCGGCGCTGGCGGGCGGGCGGCTGGAGTGCGGCCCCTCCCCGGCCGGGGACTTCCGGCTCTACGCCTGGCTACCGTGGCCCGCATGAGCCCCTCCCCACCGGAATCCCCCGCCTCCGGACCCGCGCCCGGGCCCACGCCCGCCTCCGGGCCCGCGCCCGCCACCGGCCCCAGGCCCGAGCCCGGCCCCGCCACCGGACCCGAGCCCGCCCCCGCCCCGATCCGCCTGCTGATCGTCGACGACGACCCGCTGGTCCGCGCCGGGCTGCGGCTGATGCTCGGCGGCGGCTCCTCCGGCATCGAGATCGTCGCCGAGGCGTCCGACGGCGCGGAGGTCGCCGCGCTCGTGGACCGCCACCGCCCCGACGTGGTCCTCATGGACATCCGCATGCCGACGGTGGACGGGCTGGCCGCCACCGAGCAGCTGCGGCGCCGCGAAGACGCCCCCGAAGTGGTGATCCTGACGACGTTCAACGCGGATGAGCATGTGCTGCGGGCGCTGCGCGCCGGGGCGGCGGGCTTCGTGCTCAAGGACACCCCGCCGGCCGAACTCGTCGCGGCGGTGCGGCGGGTGGCGGCCGGCGAGCCGGTGCTGTCCCCGGTGGTGACCGCGCAGCTGATCGAGCATGTGGCGGGCTCCGGCCGGGACGGGCGGCGGGTGCGGGCCGGGGCCCTGCTCGACCGGCTGAACGACCGGGAGCGCGAGGTCGCGATAGCCGTGGGCCAGGGCCGGTCCAACGCGGAGATCTCCGCCGCGCTGTTCATGAGCGTCGCGACCGTCAAGGCCCATGTGTCGCGGATCCTGACCAAGCTGGATCTCAACAACAGGGTGCAGATCGCGCTGCTCGCGCACGACGCGGGCCTCCTCGACTGACGACTCGACCGACGGCTCGACCGACGATTCGACCGACGGCTCGACCGACGATTCGACCGACGACTCCGCGGCCGACTCGACCGACGGCTCGACCGACGACTCCGCGGCCGACTCGACCGACCACTCGACCGACGGCCTCTCAGGGAGCGGTGAGCGGTTCGGCCTGGTAGGCGCGGTGCAGCAGCTCCAGGAAGGACGGTGCGTCGGGCAGGGACACGGAGCCGATCCGGCTCACCGCCACGCCCGGCGTCCAGGAGTTCATGACCACGGCGCCGGCCAGCGCCGGCAGGCCGGTGAGCGTGACCTCCTGGACGCGCTGGGGGACGCCGAGGCGGTCGAGCTGCCGGCGGAGGATGCCCATGGTGATCCCGCCCAGCACCTCGGCGGTGGGCCACACCACCGAGGTGCCGTCCCAGAAGGCGAGGTTCCAGATCGTCGCCTCGCTGAGCCGGCCCCGGCGGTCCACGAAGGCGGCGTCGTCGAAGCCCTGCGCGACGGCCTGGCGCAGGAGGTAGGTCTTGGCCACCTCGCCGACGTGCTTCAGCTCGGGCAGGAACCGTTCGTGCTCGACCACCGACAGCGCCAGCGGGCCGTCCGGCCCGGCCGCGGCCGGGCCGGTGCGGACCAGCACATCGAGTTCCGCCGCGTCCCCGGCCGCGGTGAACTCCCCCTTCGGCGAGTAGACCGTGGCCGTCAGCGAGACGTCCGCGGGACCGGCCGCCACGGCCGCCCGCAGATACGACCGCACCTGGTCGTCGGGCAGCGCCCCGCCGAACAGCTCCACCGAGGCGTTCCGCAGCCGCTCCAGATGGAGGTCGAGACCCCGGATCCGGCCCCCGCGCACCTGCATCGCGGTGAAGTGCGCGTAGCCCGCGAAGGCGAGCGGCGCCAGCTCCTCGGCGGTCGCCGCCCGGCCATTACGGTGTACGGCAAAAGACGTCATGATCGCTCCAACGACAGAGACAGTAGAGGCAGCACGGAAACGGCGGGTCGGGCGCGGAATACCCGCTCGCGGCAACGACGTTATGGCTTCACATCGATGGAAAGGTCAAGCGCGGAGGGCACGGGGCGGATGCTGATCGGCGAGTTGTCCCGGCGTACCGGGGTCAGCACACGGCTGCTGCGGTACTACGAGGAGCAGGGATTGCTCGAGGCCCGGCGGGGCCCCAACGGCTACCGCGAGTACGACGAGGACTCCGTGGTCACCGTGCGGAAGGTGCGCGCCCTGCTGAAGGCGGGCCTGTCGACCGAGGTGATCCGTACGGTGCTGCCGTGCGCCCGGGGCGAGCAGCCGGGCTTCGACTGGTGCGCGGAGCTGCGGGAGGTCCTGCAAGGCGAGTTGGCGGCGCTGGACGACCGGATCGACGGCCTCATGCGCAACCGGGGCGCCCTCGCCGACTATCTGGCGCAGTCCCGATCCGCCCCCGCTGATCCCTCCTGACACGCCACCTGATCCGCCTTCCGAAAACGGCTGGACGCGGGTCCGCCGGCTCGCCTAATGTGTGGGCACGCCCGTGATCAAGGAAGGAGGCGAGAGCCATGAACACCATCACGTTCCCGCGCTCCCGCCCCTTGTCCACCGGGCGTACCGCCGTCTGATCGCGATCATCGCCTGATCACCGATCCGACCGGGAGCGCATCGCATTCCGGAAGGATCCCCATGACCGAGCTGGTCATCCGCGCGCTCACCGAGAGCGACGCACACCTGTTCCACACCCTGCACGACCCCGCCCTCGTCGGCCGTGGCCGCTTCGGCCACACCTACCGCACCTACGCCGAGGGCGGCGACTTCCGCCCGGACTGGACCTGGGTCGCGCTGCGCGACGGCCGGGTGGTCGCCCGCGCCGCGTGGTGGGGCGCCCCCGATGACGCCAAGCCCATCGCGCTGGACTGGTTCGACTTCGCCGACGGCGAGGCCGACGCGGCGGCCGAACTGCTGCGCACCGCCCCGCTGCGCGCCGAGTACAGCCTGCTGGTGGCGCCCGGCTGGCGCGAGCGGCCCGCGGAGCGGGCGGCGGCGCGGGCCCGGATCGACGCCGCCATCGCCGGCGGGATGGAGCCGCTGGTGGAGCGCTACCGCTACGACTGGACGCCCGAGTGCGGGCTTCCCGAACGGCCGGGGCGGCTGGAGTTCCGGCCGGCGTCCGACGACGCGGTGATCGCCGATGTGCTGCGCCGCATCATGCCGGGCACGCTCGACGCCCACGACCGGCGGGCCATCGACCAAGGGGGTGTCGAGGCTGGGGTGCGCGAGCTGATGGACTTCCTGAGCTGGTGCCCGTCGCCGCGCGAGTGGTGGCGGCTGGCGTGGACGCCGGGCGGCGAGCTGGTCGGCATCCAGGTGCCCGCACACAACCCGTCGGGCCCGTGCGTCGGCTACATCGGGGTGGTCGAGGAGCAGCGCGGCCACGGCTACGCGTACGACCTGCTGGTGGAGTGCACCCACGACCTGGTGGAGCGGGGCGCGACGAGGATCGCGGCCGCCACCGACCAGCACAACCTCCCGATGGCCGCGCACTTCGCCAAGGCGGGCTATCCCATCACCCAGGAGCGGATCGAGCTCGTCTGACGCCCCTGCCATGCTGCGCGGCGCGCCCCGCGTCGCGCAGCATGGTCTCCCGGACACCGATGACCGGACGCCCTTGAGGTGAGGAGACGTCAGTGCTGTTCGAGGTGTGGGCGCCGCGCGCCGAGCGAGTCGAGCTCCGTCTGGAGGGACGTACGCACCCCATGGAGCGCGATGCGGCCCGGGAGGGGTGGTGGCGAACGGCGGCCGGGGCCGGGCCCGGCGCGCGCTACGGCTTCGCGCTCGACGGCCGCCCGCCGCTCCCCGACCCCCGCTCGCGCCGCCTGCCCGACGGGCCCGACGGCCTGAGCGCGGTCGTCGACCCGGCCGGCTTCCCGTGGCGGCACCAGTGGCGGGGGCGGCAGCTGCCGGGCGCGGTCCTGTACGAGCTGCACATCGGCACCTTCACCCGCGAGGGCACCTTCGACGCGGCGGCCGGGCGCCTGCCGCACCTGGCCGAGCTGGGCGTCACCCATGTGGAGCTGATGCCGCTGTGCTCGTTCCCGGGCACGCACGGCTGGGGCTACGACGGCGTGGCGCCGTGGGCCGTCCACGAGCCGTACGGGGGGCCGGAGGGGCTGGCGCGGTTCGTGGACGCCGCGCACGGCCACGGCCTCGGCGTGGTCCTGGACGTGGTCCACAACCACCTGGGCCCCTCCGGCAACCACCTCCCCGCCTTCGGCCCGTACTTCACCGACACCCACCACACGCCGTGGGGGGCCGCCGTCAACCTGGACGCCCCCGGCTCCGACGAGGTCCGCGCGTACTTCATCGGCAGCGCCCTCGCCTGGCTGCGCGACTACCGCCTGGACGGGCTGCGGCTCGACGCGGTGCACGCGCTGCGCGACGGCCGCGCCCGGCACTTCCTCGCCGAGCTGTCCTCCGCCGTCGACGCGCTCGCCGCCCAGGTGGGCCGCCCGCTGTTCCTCATCGGCGAGTCGGACCTGAACGACCCGCGCACCACCACGCCGCGCGAGGCGGGCGGCCAGGGGCTGCACGCGCAGTGGAACGACGACTTCCACCACGCCCTGCACACCTTCCTGACCGGCGAACGGCAGGGCTACTACGCCGACTTCGCCGCCGACGGAGCGCGGGCCCTCGTCAAGACGCTCGGCGGCGGCTTCTTCCACGACGGCACGTACTCGTCCTTCCGCGGCCGGGGCCACGGCGCCCCGCTGAACACCCTCACCACCCCCGCCCACCGCCTCCTGGGCTACGCCCAGACCCACGACCAGATCGGCAACCGCGCGCTGGGCGACCGGCTCTCTCCCCGGCTCTCCCCCGGGCTGCTGGCCTGCGCGGCCGCCGTCGTGCTGTGCTCCCCGTTCACGCCGATGCTCTTCATGGGCGAGGAGTGGGGCGCGGCCACGCCCTGGCAGTACTTCACCGACCACCGGGACCCGGAGCTGGCCGAGGCCGTACGGCGCGGCCGGCGCCGCGAGTTCGCCGCCCACGGCTGGGCGGCCGAGGACATCCCCGACCCCCAGGACCCGGCGACGCGCCTGCGCTCCTGCCTGGACTGGACCGAGCCCGCCCGCGAGCCGCACGCGGCCCTGCTCGACTGGTACCGCCGCCTGATCGCCCTGCGCCACGCCGAACCGGCCCTCACCGATCCCCGGTGGTCCTACACCCACCTGTCCGCCACCCCGGACGGCTGCCTCGCCTTCGGCCGCGGCCCGCTGCACATCGTGGTCAACCCGCACCCCCACCCGGGCGAGACCCGCCTCGTCCCGCCCGCCCCCGCCGAGATCGTCGCCGCCTGGCGGCCCACCGACCCGCCCGCCGCGGACGGCACCCTGCGGCTGCCGCCGGAGACGGCGGTGGTGCTGCGGTCGGCCGGCTGACGATCGGCCGGGTCAGTCGTCCCGCGGCTCCAGGCGCAGGGAGATGGAGTTGATGCAGTACCGCTGGTCGGTCGGGGTCGGGTAGCCCTCGCCCGCGAAGACATGGCCGAGGTGGGAGCCGCAGCGGGCGCAGCGGACCTCGGTGCGGACCATGCCGTGGGAGCGGTCCTCGATGAGTTCGACGGCGGAGGAGTCGGCCGGGTCGTAGAAGGACGGCCAGCCGCAGTGGCTCTCGAACTTGGTCTCGGAGCGGAAGAGCTCCGCCCCGCAGGCGCGGCAGGAGTAGACACCGGCGGTCTTGGTGTCGGTGTATTCACCGGTGAAGGCGCGCTCGGTGCCGGCCTCGCGGAGGACGTGGTACTCCTGCGGGGTCAGCTCCGCGCGCCACTGGTCTTCCGGCTTGTCGATTTCGTACGGCATGGACCCTCCTAGCTGTTCGCGCTCTCGGCGCTCCGCAGGCGGGCGAGGATCTCCGGACCGAGATCGGTGACGTCGCCCGCGCCCATGGTGAGAACAAGGTCACCGGGCTTGGTCATTCCGGCGAGGAGTCCGGGCACCGCGGCCTTGTCGTGCTCGGCGGTGACGTCCGCGCCGTGGCGGGCGGCGGCCTCGATGACCAGGTCGCTGGTGATGCCGGGGACGGGGTCCTCGCGGGCCGGGTAGATGTCCAGGACGACCGACGCGTCGGCGAGGGCCAGCGCCTCGCCCATCTCGGCGCCCAGCTCGCGGGTGCGGCTGAAGAGGTGGGGCTGGAAGACGACCAGCACCCGGCCGTCGCCGGCGCCGCCGCGGATGGCTTCGAGGTCGGCGGAGATCTCGGTGGGATGGTGGGCGTAGGAGTCGATGACCTGCACCCCGGCGGCGACGCCCTTGAGCTGGAGGCGGCGCTTGACGCCGGTGTACGAGCCGAGGGCGGGGGCCAGCTCGCGGGCGGGGACGCCGAGGGCGGCGCCGGCGGTGAGGGCGGCGACGGCGTTGAGGGCGTAGTGGCGGCCGGGGACGGAGACGGTGAAGGTCAGCTCGCCGCCGCCCAGGGTGTCCGGGAGCAGGACGGTGACCTCGCTGGTCAGCCCGTGCTGGGCGATGCCCAGGACGCGGACGGACGAGCCCGGGTCCTCGCCGTAGGTGAGGACGCGCAGGCCCTCGCGGCCGGCGACCCGGCCGGTCAGCTCGCGGGCGCCGGGGTGGTCGGCGGAGACGACCAGCGCGCCGCCGGGGCGGATCCGCTCCACGAAGGTCCGGAAGGAGTCGTGGATCTCCTCCATCGAGGCGTAGTTGGCGTGGTGGTCGAGCTCCACGTTGAGGATGATCGCGACCTCGGGCTCGTACTTGTGGAAGCTGCGGTCGCTTTCATCCGCCTCGGCGACGAAGATCTCGCCGCCGCCGTGGCGGGCGTTGGAGCCGGGGGCGTCGAGGTCGCCGCCGATCGCGTACGAGGGGTCGAGGCCGAGGGCGGTGAGGGAGACGGCCAGCATGGAGGTGGTGGTCGTCTTGCCGTGGGTGCCCGCGACGGCGATCGGGCGGGCGCCGTCCATCAGGCCGGCCAGGGCGTCGGAGCGGTGTATGACGGGGATGCCGCGCTCGGCGGCCGCGACCAGCTCGGCGTTGTCGGCGCGGATGGCGCTGGAGACGACCACGCTGGTGGCGTCGGCCGCCAGGTGCTCCGCGGCGTGGCCGATGTGCACCGTCACCCCGAGCGCGCGCAGCGCCTCGACGGTCGGGGAGTCCTTGGAGTCGCTGCCCGCGACCCGCGCGCCGCGCATGGCGAGGATCTTCGCGATGCCCGACATCCCGGCGCCGCCGATGCCGATGAAGTGCGGTCGGTCCATCGCGTCGGAGGCAAAGCCGGCCGGTGCCATGTGCGGGTCTCCCCTGGGTCGTGTTCGTCGCTGTCGGCCCCGATTCTCGCACCCTGGGGGTCCGGGTCCGGCGAAGGCCCGTCCGGGGAGAGCGGCGCGGTGGGGTGGGCGGGGCCGGCGCGGCTCAGCCGCCCTGGGCCGGCTGCTGCTCGTCGACCGCGTGCGAGAAGAGCTTGAGCACGGGCACGCCCACCTTGTGCCGTGCGCGGGACGCCCAGTCCCGGTGGAAGAACTCCTCCACGAAGTGCGGTGCCGTCAGCACGATCACCTCGTCGGCGCCGACCTGCTCGACGACGCTGCGCAGGGTGTCCAGCGGGTGGCGCTGGACGACCTCCCCGCGGGCCTCGCCGCCCGCCGCGCGCAGGGCGGCGAGGGAGTGGTTGAGGGCCCGCTCGGCGGGTTCGAGCGCCTGCCGCCCTTCCGGCTCCTCGCGTTCCTGGACGGCCTGCTCCAGCTCGCCGAGCGCGATGTCGTCGATCGCGCGCAGCAGCCGGTCCTTGCTGCCCCGCGGCTGCATGAGCACGAAGAACGAGACCTGGTCGTCGCCGTGCAGAGTGGTGACGAATTCCACGTCGACGGGGCTCAGTGGCTGCTCGATCATCAATACGCTCGTGAACACGGTCGACGCCCTTTCTCGGCGATATATTCCCTTTTTCGCTAAAGCCGATTATTGCCCTCTTGTCGAAGACGACGGTAGCGGGTGAAAAGGAACCCGGCGTCCTCCAGGACGGAAGCGAGAGTGAACCGCTCCGGTTCCACCAGCCCGGGACCGTTGATGATCCGCGCTGCGTCGCCCGCCGTCACCAGCGGGGCCAGCGACAGACACAGCTCGTCCAGCACCCCCGCCGCCGCGAACTGCCCGAGCAGCTTCGGCCCGCCCTCCGTCAGCAGCCGGGTCAGACCGCGCTCGGCGAGCGCGGCCACCACCCGCGCCGGGTCCACCCGCGTCCCCTCCCCCGCGAGCACCACCTCGGCGCCCGCCGCCCGCGCCGCCGCCAGGCGCTCCGCGGGGGCATGGGCGCCGGTGAGCACGACCGTGGGCACCAGCGGCTCGGTGAACAGCGGCAGCGAGAAGTCCAGGTCCAGGCTCGCGCTGATGACGGCGATCGCGGGCACCGGCGGGTGGCCCTCCGCCGCCCGGCGCGCGGCGAACGGCTCCCGCGCGCGGGCCGGGCGGTAGCCCTCCCGGCGTACGGTCTCGGCGCCGACCACGACCGCGTCGGCGAGCCCGCGCAGCACGCCGAAGATCCGCATGTCGGCGGCGGAGGACAGCGGCTGCGACCGCCCGTCGTGGTGGGCGGCCCCGTCCAGCGAGGAGACCATGTTGGCCCGCAGCCAGACGCCCGCGGGCCGCCCCCGCGCGGCCTCAGGGCCCGGCGCGGCCTCAGGGCCCGGGGGAAGGTCCGGGTAGGCGTACGCCTCGGCCAGCTCCTCCAGCGTCCATTCACGGTCCTCGACGGGCGAGGGGCCGCCCAGCGGCCGTGCGGCGGATCCGGTGGGCGTCCCGGCGGGGGATTCGACGGGGGATTCGGCGGACAGCGGGAACAGGCGTCGCATACGCCGCAGTGTGACATGCCTCCCTATCCGGCGGTCACCTCCCCCGAAGGGACTACGCTGGGAGTTTGTGTCATCGCGAACTTCCACGTCCGACCTGTCCGTGGGCCCGATAGCCGAGCAGCCGCCCGCCGAGCCCGCCGGCCCGGTCGCCCTCACGTCGCGGACGCCGCATGTTCCCGCCGAGCGCCTGGTGGCGGAGATGGTGCCCCCACCGCGCTTCGCGACGGTCAGCTTCGACAACTACATCCCGGACCCGAAACAGCCCAGCCAGGCCACGGCCGTCAAGGAGCTGGCCGCCTTCGCCGGCTCCGTCAGCGGCGGCCGAGAGGCGGCGGAGGGCCGCCGCAGGAGCTGGTTCCGCCGGGAGAGCAGGCCGGCCGCGCCCCGCGGTCCGCGCGGGATGTACCTGGACGGTGGTTACGGCGTCGGCAAGACCCACCTGCTGGCCTCCCTCTGGCACGCCACCGCGGCCCCGGCCGAGCGGAAGGCGTTCGGCACCTTCGTGGAGCTGACCAATCTGGTCGGCGCGCTCGGCTTCCAGCAGACCGTCCAGACCCTCAGCGGCCACCGGCTGCTGTGCATCGACGAGTTCGAGCTGGACGACCCGGGCGACACGGTGCTGGTCTCCACGCTGCTGGGCAAGCTGGTGGACGCGGGCGTGGCCCTGGCCGCCACCTCCAACACCCTCCCCGGCAAGCTCGGCGAGGGCCGGTTCGCCGCCGCCGACTTCCTGCGCGAGATCCAGGGCCTGTCCGCCCACTTCCGGACGCTGCGCATCGACGGCGAGGACTACCGCCACCGCGGCCTGCCCGAGGCCCCCGCCCCGTACCCGGACGAGACCGTCACCCGCGTCGCGCACCGCACGCCCGGCGCCTCGCTCGACGCCTTCCCCGCCCTTCTGGAGCACCTGTCCCGGGTGCACCCGAGCCGCTACGGCGCGATGTGCGACGGGATCCACGCGGTGTGCCTGACCGGGGTGGGGCCGGTGCCCGACCAGTCGACCGCGCTGCGGCTGGTGGTGCTGGCGGACCGGCTGTACGACCGCGAGGTCCCGGTGCTGGCGTCCGGAGTGCCGTTCGACCGGCTGTTCAGCGAGGAGATGCTCCAGGGCGGCTACCGGAAGAAGTACTTCCGGGCGATCTCCCGCCTCACGGCGCTCGCCCGGGACGGGAAGCGGCTGGCGGAGTAGCGCGGGGCGAGCCCCGGCGGGGGCCTCGACGCGTCGGACGAAGCGTTGATCAGGTGGTTCCCGAGCGGGAATTTGCGTGATACACACGTGCGGTCACATTTCCTGTCCGCCAGCAGGGAGTTACCGCATGTCAGTAACACGACGTCAGGCCCTGGCCCGCAGTGGCGCGGCCGCCGCCTCCATCGCCTTCGCCGGCACCATCTCCGAGCTCTTCGCCGGTACGGCCGCCGCCGCCGAGCCGGGCCCCGAGGCCGCGGCCGGCACCGGCGGCTACGGCCCGCTGGTCCCCGACCCCGACGGTCTGCTCGATCTCCCCGAGGGCTTCCGCTACCGGGTGCTGTCCCGGGAGGGCGACGAGCTGCGCTCCGGCGAGGGCAAGGTCCCCAGCCACCACGACGGCATGGCGGCCTTCCCCGGCCGGGCCGGCACCAGAGCCCGCACCCACCTGGTCCGCAACCACGAGAACCGCCCCACCGCCGCGATCCGCGTCCCCGCCGTCAAGGACCTCACCTACGACCCCATGGGCATGGGAGGCTGTACGGCGCTGGAGCTCGACGCCGGCAACCGTGTCCTGGCCGAACACGTCGCCATCGCGGGCACCGCCGTCAACTGCGCGGGCGGCCCCACCCCCTGGCACACCTGGCTGACCTGCGAGGAGACCGAGGACAAGGCCGGCACCAACGGCTACACCAAGGACCACGGCTTTATCTTCGAGGTCGATCCGTACGACCCGCGCCGCACCGGCGCCGTGCCGCTGACCGCGATGGGGCGCTTCCAGCACGAGGCCATCGCGATCGACCCGCGCAGCGGTGTCGTCTACGAGACCGAGGACGCCTTCGACAAGCCCTTCGGCCTCTTCTACCGCTTCCTGCCGCACAAGCCGCTCGGCGGCAGGGGTTCGCTGCGCGCGGGCGGGGACCTGTACGCGATGCGCGTCCCCGGTGTACGGGACCTGTCCACCGTCCAGGAGACGGGCACGACCTTCCACGACATCGAGTGGGTGCCGGTCCCCGACCCGCTCGCCAAGCAGACCCCGATCCGGTTCCAGGACTTCGGCCCCAAGGGCATCACCCATGCGCAGAAGCTCGAGGGCTGCTACTGGGGCGGCACGTCCGTCTACTTCGTCTCCAGCTTCGCCAAGAGCGCGGACGGCTCGGCCGCCGACCACTACGGGCAGATCTGGCGGTACGACCCGCAGCGGAGGCGCCTCACCCTGGTGATCGTCTTCGGGCCGAACACGGACGTCCAGCTGCCCGGCGAGTCCCCGGACAACATCACGCTGGCGCCCAGCGGCGGCCTGATGGTGTGCGAGGACGGCAACGGGGCGCAGCACGTCTTCGGGCTGACCAGGCGCGGGGAGGTGTATCCGATGGCTCGGGGGCGCCAGAACATCGGCACTCCGGAGAAGCCGGAGTGGGGCGAGTTCGCGGGGGTGACCTTCTCGCCCGACCGGCGCACGATGTACGTGAACTGCTACACCCCGGGCACGACCTTCGCGGTGACCGGGCCCTGGCGCCACTGAGTTCCGTCCCCTGAGGCGGTCAGGACCGCCGTGAGCTGAGCGCACAGGCCAGCGCGGTCGCCCCCGCGGCGACCGCGCCGGTCAGGGCGAGCGGCAGCAGGGGCAGCGTCACCGTGCCCGTGTGCGAGCCGCTGACCAGGTCGGACACGGCGGCGTTCGCCGGCGACGCGTCGGTGACCAGCACCAGCAGCGAGGCCAGCGCGGTGGCCTGGATGCCCCAGCCCGTGCTGAGCAGCAGCGGTCGGCTGAACAGCGTGCCCACCGCCGCGCCCAGCAGGGCGCAGGCGAGGGCCGCGAGCAGCCCGGCGGACGTGGCCTCGGGGAGGGGGACGGCGATCCGCTGGTCCGAGGTCTTCGGGTCGCTGATCAAGGCGATGAACACCGCCCCCACCACACCCAGTCCGGCCGCCGCGCACAGCCCGGTGAGCACGGAGCTCAGATGGACCCGCGCGGGGCCGGCCGCCGCGGCGGCGCAGTTGCGCGCCGCGGGCGGCTCGTTGCCGACGCACACCCGCACCAGCCAGGCCGCGATGGGGAGCAGGGCGGCCGCGGCGTAGCCGAAGGAGTCGAGGATCGGCTGCCCCGCCATCACGCCGATGGCCATGAACGCCCCGTACAGGACGACCGGCGGCACCCAGCGCTGCGAGCGGGCCAGCAGCGCGGCCTGGTAGCGCAGCAGGGCGGGCAGCGCGAGCCCGGCCGGCAGCGGCCGGGAACCCGCCTCGCCGCCCGGCCCACCCCGGCCCGCCCGGTCCCCCCGGTCTGCTCGGTCCCCCCGGCCCGCCCGGTCCTCCTGTTCCGCGCCCGCCCGGTCCGGGGCGGGCCCCGGGGCCCGCTGCTCCACCCCGGCCGGTACGGGCGTCACCGCCCGGATGTGCCACGGCGGCCGGGCGGTGAGGAGCGCGCGCAGCAGCGCGTCGGAGTGGGCGGCGCCGACGGTCAGCCGTACGACGGGGCCGGCGCCGACCGGGGCGCCCGGCACGTCGGCCGGAGCGCCCGGCACTGCCGCGGGGGCGCCCGGCAGGCCGGTCGGCAGCGAGGCCCCTGGCGGCCCCTCGGAATCCACGCGGACGCGGGGCCCGGGCGCGGCGTCGGGCGCGGGCTTCCCGGGTCCGTACGGGCCGGAGGCCGTGGTGGCGGCGGGGAACGCCGGCCCCGCGGAGGCGCCGCCCCGCTCCCGCACGAGCCGCGTGTCCGCGACGCGCAGGACCTCGTCGGCGGCGTCGGCCAGGCGGCGCGGGTCGTGGTCGACGAAGACGACGGCGCCGCCGTCGGCGACGCGGGCGAGGACCGCCTGGTCCAGGGTGCCGCGGGAGGCCTGGTCGAGGCCGGTCCACGCCTCGTCGAGGACCAGGAGGCCGGGGGCGGCCAGCAGGGCCTGGGCGACGGCGACCTTCTGGCTGGTGCCCTTGGACAGCTCGGCGAGCGGGGTGTGCGCGTGGCCGTCCGCGCCGAACTGCTCCAGCCACTCCAGGGCCTCGCGCGCGGCCGCGTGGCGGCGGAGGCCGTGCAGGCGGCCGAGGTGGGTGAGGTAGCCGAGGGCGGTGAAGGGCAGTTCCGCCGGGAAGCGCTCGGGCACGTACGCGGTCCGCGGCCGGCCGGTGATCCGGCCGGTGGTGGGGGCGTCGATGCCGGCGAGCATCCGCAGCAGCGTGGACTTGCCGCTGCCGTTGCCCCCCGTCACACGGATCAGGGAGCCCGGCCGCACATCGAGGTCGGCGCCGCGCAGCACCCAGGCCCCGCGCAAGCCGAAGCGGCGACCAACACCATGCAGTCTCATGACCGTTGAGCCTATGCGGTCGCGGTCGTCCCGGGGCGCAGGTGTGCGCGGGTGGCACGGTGTGCGCGGTGGCACACTGGGGCGCGTGACCAGCTCCGACACCAGCCCCGACACCCGCTCCGCCACGCATCCCGGCGACGACAACGGCAACGGCGACGACGGCCGAGCCTCCAGCAGCCCGTTCCGGCACTCGGAGATCGACCGGGACGCCGCGCCGCAGTTCGTGCTGCCGCTGGTGGTGCGCATCGAGAAGGCCGCGCCGCCGGCCCGTACGGACGCGCTGGAGACCGCGGCGCGGGCCGTGCTGGTCCTGCTGTCGGACGAGCGGGCGACGGCGCCGGACGGCGCGTGGACGGAGGCCGTACGGAGCTGGCAGGACGCCCGGATCCGCAAGGTCGTGCGGCGGGCGCGGGGCGCGGAGTGGCGGCGCGCCGAGGCGCTGCCGGGCATCACGCTCACCGGCCGGGCCTCGGATGGCGCCGGGTCGGCGGCCGAGGTGCGGGTGTTCCCACCGGTGCCGCTCGACGGCTGGCCGAAGGAGCTGGCCAAGCTGCAGGTCTCGGGCACCGACCTGGACGACCCCGGGCCGCCGCCCGCGCCGGACCTCACCGCGCCGGTGCTGTGGCTGAACCCGGAGGTCACCATGTCGGCGGGCAAGGCGATGGCGCAGGCCGGGCACGGCGCGCAGCTCGCGTGGTGGGAGCTGGACGGCGCGGCCCGCGCGGCCTGGCGCGCGGCGGGCTTCCCGCTGTCGGTGCGCACCCCGTCGGCCGAGTGCTGGGCCCGGCTGGTCGTGAGCGGCCTGCCGGTGGTGCGCGACGCGGGGTACACCGAGATCGCGCCCGGTTCCTGCACGGTCGTCGCGGACCATCCGGCGCTGCGCGGGCGGGGCTGACCCCCGGGACCTGCGCGGGCGGGGCCGGCCGCGCCCTCCGCGGGGTCGCCGGGCCGCGCGGGGCGCTCGTCAGGGGCCCGTCAGAACCTCAGGACCGCCGCGATGCGCTCGTGGGCGTCCAGGGAGTCGTCCGGAACGAAGGCGACCTCCCCGCCCCGGTCCAGCGTGGTCTCGATGATCTCGTCCACGATGTCCTCGAGCACCGCCGTGCCCAGTTCGGCGGGGGAGGTCTCCTCGGGGTCGACCGGGGTCAGGTGCTCGCCGGTGACCCGCGCGGTCCGCTGGTAGTGCTCCTCGACGGCGAGCAGCTCGATCCGGCCTTCCTTGCCGACCTGCCAGATCTCCTCCAGCCCGGCGGCGAAGGCGCGGCGGCCCTGCGCCTGGCCGATGCGCTCGAGGACGCGCTCGGTGTGCCGCGCCGTCTGCTCCGCCAGGGCCGGGCGCAGCGCGTCGGCGAGCGCGCGGGCGGGGCCGTTGGTCATCCCGCCCTTGGTGACCTTGCTGACGGCCGCCTTGTTCGCCGAGCCCACCTCCTCCAGGAGGCTCAGCGCGGGCGCGAGGCCGACGAGGTGGAGCGGGCGGGGGTCGGTGGCCAGCAGGGAGTCCAGGGCGGTGTCGACCTGCCGCAGATAGGTGCGGGTGCCCTCGTCGTCGTACGGGCCGGGGACGTCGCCGATCCGCTCCTCGCGCTCGACGTCCTGGTTGGACGCCGGCTCGGGCGCCAGGGGGAAGCCCGCGACGCGCTCCTCCTGGAGCGTGCCGTCGCTGCCGCCCCACAGCGTCGTACGGTCCACGGCGACCGCCAGCACCCAGTACGGGCGGGTCCGCTCGCGCGCCGCGACGAGGTTGCGGGTCAGGAAGGTGTCGCTGAAGACGAGGCGCTCGGGTGCCGTCCTCGGCAGGGTCCACACCTCGTACTCGCCCTTCGCCGCCAGAATCACCAGCGAGTCCAGGGCGTAGCGCAGGTCCACGTCCGCCAGGGCCCGGTCCAGCTGCTCGCCGATGTCGTAGCGGGCCTCGCGGGGGACGTCCGGATCCGCCTCCAGGCGGTGCTTGGCCTCGGCGACGAGGTTGCGCAGGCGGACGGTGTCCTCGGCGCGGTAGGGCTCGCGGCGGTGGGTGGGCAGGGTGATGGTGACCGCCGGGTAGGGACGCCTGGCGCGGAGGGCGGTCAGCGTGCGGGATGTCAGTCCGGTGGTACGCATCCGGTGCCTCTCGACGTGTTCATCCAGCATCACCCAGGACCGCCGCCGCCGCATCGCGGGACGGGCGGGGCGGCGCGGCCCCCGCGCGCGTGGGCGTGCCCGTCGGGCCTGCGGCGGGCCGTCTGTCGTAGGCCAGTTGATGCGGGATCCGTGTGAAGAGAAGGTAATTCTTCAGTGATACTGGTGGGCCGTACGTTTGTACTTCCTCCAGGGAGCGGGACCCGTGCAGGTGCTGAAGACCTTGAAGGCTTGGAAGGCGCGGACGCCGAGGAACGCCTACGGCGTGACGGGGCCGGTGGGGGCGCTGGTGGCCGTCGCGGTCGTCGTCGCCGTGCTGCTGGCCGTCCTGCCCTCGGGCGGGGAGGCGGACGGCTCTCCCCTGGGGAAGACCCCGGCGGGCGGCGCGCCCCCCGCGTCGGGCCGGGACACCCCCGCCACGAAGAAGCGGAAGGAGAAGTACGCCGACTGGGACGGCAAGGTCAAGGTGCTCGGGGACGGCTCCACCTCGTACACCGGGCCGCAGCCCCACCAGCTCAAGATCAGGAAGCTGAAGCCCGGGGAGAAGCCGCCGCAGTTCGTGGTCTTCTCCTGGGACGGCGCGCTGGAGAACGACGACCACCTCTTCTCCCACTTCCGCCAGGTCGCCAAGGAGAACGACGCCACGATGACGTTCTTCCTGAGCGGCATGTATCTGCTGCCCAAGTCGAAGAGCGACCTCTACCAGCCGCCCCAGCACAAGCGCGGGTCGGCGGCGATCTCCTTCCCGACCGACGAGCACATCAGGGAGACGCTGGAGCAGCTGCGCGGGGCGTGGCTGGAGGGCAACGAGATCGGCTCGCACTTCAACGGCCACTTCTGCGGCCCGAAGGGCGGTGAGGACTGGAGCACCGAGGAGTGGAAGAGCGAGACCGAGCAGGCGTACTCGTTCGTGAAGAACTGGAAGACCAACACCGGCTTCACCGGCCTCGACCCGCTGCCCTTCGACTACGACGTGGAGCTGGTGGGCGGCCGGGCGCCGTGCCTGGAGGGGCAGAAGAACCTCATCCCGGTCATCAAGTCGATGGGGTGGCGGTACGACGCCAGCTCGCCCGGTGACTTCCAGATCTGGCCGTCCAAGATCGACGGGATCTGGAACTTCCCGCTGCAGCTGGTGCCGTACCCGCACAGCGAGAAGCAGGTCCTCTCGATGGACTTCAACTTCCTCTACCACCAGTCGGGCGACAGCACCGAGGGCGACCCGGCGAAGTACCCGGAGTGGGAGCAACTGACCCGGGACGGCTATCTCAACGGCTTCGAGCGCGTCTACAACGGCAGCCGGGCGCCGCTGTTCATCGGCAATCACTTCGAGACCTGGAACGGCGGCATCTACATGCAGGCCATCGAGGACGTGATGAAGAGCGTCTGCCGCCGCCAGGGCGTCGAGTGCGTGTCCTTCAAGCAGCTCGCGGACTGGCTGGACGCCCAGGATCCGAAGGTCCTGGAGAAGCTGCGCACGCTGGACCCGGCCGAGTCGCCCGACTGGGCCACCTTCACGAAGACGAAGTGACGGCCTTCATGTAGCGCGTCCAGATCTCGAGGGCGTAGGGAGTCCCGGCGCCCCAGCCGGCGTCGTCCCCGGTGGCCCCCGACGTCCCGGAATTCCCGGGGGTGCCGGTGGCCCCGGGGGTTCCGGTGTCCCCGGGGGTCCCGGTGGCGCCGGATCCGCCCAGCCCGTCCAGGGGCAGCAGCTCCTGGGTCTTCGGATCCAGCCGCGAGACCGAGACCGCCGTCGACATGTCCTTCGTATAGCCCACGAACCACGAGGAGGTGTTGTCCTGCTCGGTCCCCGTCTTGCCCGCCACATCGGAGCCGACCACCGCGGCCGCCTGCGCGGACCCGCTCCGCACCGCGCCGTGCAGGGCGTCGTCCACCTGCGCGGCCACCTCCGGGCTGAACGGCCGGGTCGCGGGCTGCTTTTCGAGCGCCACCCGCTCGCCGCGGTGGGTGAGCCCGGTGACCGAGTACGGCGGGGTGTGCCGGCCCCCGGCCGCGAAGGTGCCGTAGGCGCTGGCCATGCGGATGGAGCTGGGGGTGGCGGTGCCGAGCGAGAAGGCGGGCACCCGGGCGCCGAAGCTGCTGGGCAGCAGGCCCGCGTCGATGGACGCCTTGCGCACCCGGTCAAGACCGACGTCCATGCCGAGCTGGATCATCGGGGTGTTGATCGACCGCACGATCGCGTCCCGCAGGGTCACCTGACCGAACGAGCGGTGCCCGTCGTTGGTGCCGCGTACGATCTGCCCGCTGCGGTCCCAGTACGGGCCCTCGGGCGTGCGCACGGCCACCTTGTCGTTGCCGTCGTAGACGCTGGTGGGGGACACGGGGGTGCGCGGACCGCCCCGCTTGAGCTGTACGCCGTCGCGCAGGGCGGCGGCGTAGACGAAGGGCGTGAAGGAGGTGCCGGCCGGGACGTTGGAGGCGTTGGCGTCGTTGAAGCCCTGTTCGAGATAGCCGGGGCCGCCGTAAAGCGCGGCGATCCGGCCGTCCGGGGTGACGGACGCGGCCCCGATCCGTACGTACCGGTCCTCCTTGCGCGCCTTCGGGTCGAGGCTGTCGCGCATCGTCTTCACCGACTTGGCGAGCTCGTTGACCTTCGACTTCTCGAAGGTGGTGTGGATCTGGTAGCCGCCCAGGTCGAAATCGGCGTCGGAGATCTCGGTGTGGGAACTCACATAGGCCCTCGCCGTCTCCACGAGATAGCCGACCTGGCCGGTCAGTCCCTCGGGTTTCGGCGGCGCCTTGGGCTCGGGGAACTTGGTGTACTTGGCCCGCTCGGCCTTGCTGAGCCTGCCGATGTCGACCATCCGGTCCAGCACCCACTTCCACCGCTCCTCGGCCCGGCGGTGGTTCTTGGCGCTGATGGCGGGGTCGAAGGTCCCGGCGCCCTTGAGCAGCGACGCCAGCATGGCGCCCTCGCTCGGGTTCAGCTCGGAGACGTCCTTGCCGTAATAGGCGTACGAGGCCCGCTGGATGCCGTAGGTGCCGCGGCCGAACCAGCTGGTGTTCAGATACCTTTCGAGGATCTCCTCCTTGCTCATCTTGTCGTCGAGCTTGATGGCGATGAACATCTCGGTCAGCTTGCGGGAGAACGTCTGCTGCTGATTCAAATAGGCGTTTTTCACGTACTGCTGCGTGATGGTGGAGCCGCCCTGGGTCTCACCGCCCGTCACCATCCGGGTCAGGGCGCGCATCACACCGCTGGGGGACACTCCGCTGTCGGAATAGAAGCTGGAGTTCTCGGCGGCGAGCACCGCCCATTGCACCTTTTCCGGCACCTTCTTGAGCGGGACCTCCTGCCGGTTGACCGGGCCCGTGCGGGCCATTTCGGAGCCGTCCGCCCAGTAGTAGACGTTGTCCTGCTGGGTGGCGAAGTCGTTGAGGTCGTCCGGTATGTCGGTCTGCAGGTAGAGATAGCTCAGGACGCCGGTCAGGCCGCCGAGGCAGAAGAGGAACAGCATGGCCATCTGCCGCCAGGAAGGCAGCCATCGCCACGGGCCGCGACGGCCCGCGCGGGGATAGTCGAGCTCGACCCGGCGGATCGCCCAGCGGCGCAGCGCCCACCACGGCCGGGACGAAGGTGTCCTGCGGCGCGGTGCCTTGCGGCGGTGCCTGCCCCCGGCGTTGTTGCTGCCCTGCACGTGTCCCCCACGATCCGCGCGCGGGGCGCGGCCAAAGGTCTGATGGTCCGTCCCCCCGAAGACGACACGACCCTATGATGCTTTCCGAACATCTGTCGCCTCGAAGCCCCAAAAGTTTGTCACAGTAATGATATTCCGCGACGTGAGTCACGTGCGACACGCGGGAAAGGGGCTTCTTCGTCCGGAAGGGGCGGAGCCGGCGCCTAGGGCAGCAGCACCAGCCGGCCGCGCAGGCCGCCTTCCGCGAGCCGCCGGTGGGCGTCGGCGGCGCGGTCCAGGGGGAGGGTTTCGGCCACCCTGAGGGGCAGTCGGCCCGCGCCCGCCAGGGCGGACAGCCCGGCCAGGCGCTCACCGTCGGCGCCCACCCACACGGTGGAGACCCTGGTGCGGCGGCGCGGGACGGGCGCGGCGCCCGGGACGGTCGAGACGAAGGCGCCGCCGAAGCGCAGCGCCTCGAGGGCGGTGACGCCGAGCGGGGCCGTGTCCAGGACGCCGTCCACGCCTCCGGGGACCAACCGGCGTACGGCGTCGGCCACCTCGGCGCTCCGGGGCACGAAGTGCTCGGCGCCGAGGGCCCGTACGAGCTTCTCGTCCCGCTCCCCCGCGACCGCCACGACCCGCAGCCCGCGCTCGGCGGCGAGCGCCACCCCGAACCCGCCCACGCTGCCCGCCGCGCCGCTGACCAGCACCGTCCGCCCGCGCTCCAGGGCGAGGTCTTCCAGCGCCTGGTCGGCGGTCAGGGCGCCGAGGGGGAGGGTGGCGGCCTCGGCGGCGGAGGCGCCGGCGGGCGCGGGAGCGGTCTCGGCCGCCTCCAGGAGCGCGTATTCGGCGTAGGCGCCGAGCGGCAGGTCGAGCCGGTCGATCATGCCGATGACCCGGTCGCCGACGGCGAAGCCGGTCACCCCCGCGCCGAGCGCGTCGACGGTCCCGGCGGCGTCCCAGCCGATGCCGTACCGCTCGCGCGGCAGCGCCATCCCGTTGCGGACGGTGCCGCCGGAGCGCACCAGCGCGTCGACCGGGTTGACGGCCGCCGCCTCCACCCGGATCCGGATCTGTCCGGCGCCCGGCTCCGGGACGGGCACCTCCACCACCTCCAGGGCCTCGGGGCCGCCGAACTCACGGACGACTACGGCACGCATGTCTCACTCCTCGGGTCGTGGGAAGCCGGCTGTGCGCCGGCGGAACCTGCACGTCAAACCTAAGGAGAGTTACTCTCTTATGGGGAGTAGGCACCTGGAAGTGCGTAACGCACGCGAGGGAGAGGACATCGCCATGCCGACCCGCACCGCCGCCCAGCGCCGCGCCGAGGCCCGGATCGCGTACGACGCCTTCATCGCCGCCTGCCCGTCGCGGCAGCTGCTCGACCGGATCAGCGACAAGTGGACGACCCTGATCGTCAACGCGCTCGCCGACGGGCCCCGGCGCTACGGCGAACTGGCCCGCGTCATCGCGGGTGTCAGCCAGAAGATGCTCACCCAGACGCTGCGCGCGCTGGAGCGGGACGGGCTGGTCAGCCGCACCGTCACCGCGTCCGTGCCGGTGCGGGTGGACTACGCGCTCACCCCCATCGGCCGGGATCTGCTGCCGGTCATCCGGGCCGTGAAGACATGGGCCGAAACGCATATCGAGGAGGTCGTCTCCGCCCGGGAGGCGTACGACGCGGCGAACGGTGAAACCCGCAAGCTCAAATGAACCTCTGAACCGCGCCGCTCCTGGGTTCGTCCTTCTCCAGCGGGGTCATCACCCCCGCACGAGGGGACGGACGAGGAGGGGGAAGCCATGGTGCGCCTCGGAACCGGCATGGGATGGCGCCCGGAGATCGCCGATGACATCGAGCGACTGCCGGGCATCGACTGGGTTGAGGTGGTGGCGGAGAACGTCTGCCCGGGCCACCTCCCCGACGGGCTGCGGCGGCTGCGGGAGCGCGGGACGACGGTCGTTCCGCACGGGGTGTCGCTGGGCCTCGGCGGCGCCGAGCGGCCGGACGCGGGACGGCTCGCGGCGCTCGCCGAGCGGGTGGAGGCGCTGGGCTCGCCGCTGGTGACCGAGCACATCGCGTTCGTACGGGCGGGCGGCCCGCGAACCGCGTCGCCGGCGGCGGAGGCCGGGCACCTGCTGCCGGTGCCGCGCACCCGCGACGCGCTGGACGTGCTGTGCGAGAACGTCCGCATCGCGCAGGAGTCGCTGCCGGTGCCGCTCGCCCTGGAGAACATCGCTGCGCTGATCACCTGGCCGGACGAGGAGCTGACCGAGGGGCAGTTCCTCGCCGAGCTGGTCGAGCGGACGGGCGTGCGGCTCCTGATCGACGTGGCCAACCTGCACACCAACCGCGTCAACCGGGGCGAGGACCCGGCCGCCGCCCTGGACGCGCTGCCGACCTCGGCCATCGCCTACGTCCATGTGGCGGGCGGGGTCGAGCGGGACGGGGTGTGGCACGACAGCCACGCCCACCCGGTGACCCGGCCGGTGCTCGACGTGCTCGCCGAGCTGTGCGCCCGTACGGCGCCTCCGGGCGTGCTGCTGGAACGGGACGACAACTTCCCGGCGGCCTCGGAGCTGGCGGCCGAGCTCGACGCGATCCGCGCCGTGACGGCGAAGGCGGCTGCGAGGGTTTCCGGGGCGGTGGGGGTTTCCAGCACCGCCGGGATTTCTGTGGCCGTTGGGAACCCTGGGGCCGTCGGGATTTCCGGAGCCGCCGAGGCCCGCGAGGGTTCCAGGGCCCGGGGAGAGCTGGTGGCGGGTGGGTCGGACGCCGTGGAGGGCGCCAGGGGGCGGATCGCGCTCGCGCAGGCGTCCCTGCTGTCCTCGCTGGTCGCGGGCGCCCCCGCGCCGGAGGGGTTCGACCGGCGCCGGCTGGGGGTGCAGAGCCGGGCGCTGGCCGCGAAGCGGGCCGACGTGGTCGGCAAGGTCGCGCCCGAGCTGCCGCGGATCCTGGGCAGCGGCTACCGGCCCGCGTTCCTGGAGTACGCGCTGGACCGCCCGATGACCGGCGGCTATCGCCGCGACGCCCTGGCGTTCGCCGAGCACCTGCTGGCCGACCAGCGGCCCGAGGACCCCGCGGCACGGCGGCAGCTGACGCAGTGGTGGCGGGAGCGGTCGGGGCCCGCTCCGGTACGGCCCGGCCCCGCGGCGCGCCTGGCGCGGGCCGCCCGACTCGCGCTGCTGGGAAGGTGATCGGGATGCAGGCGGTATGGGCGTACGTGGTGTTCGCCGCGTCGTCGGCGGTGCTGATCACGGGCACGGTCCGGGCCCGGCGGGCGGGGGGCCCGGTCGCGGACGCCCGGGCGCACGATCTGCTGGAGGCCGCCTTCCTGGAGGCCGGCCCTGGCCGGGTGGCCGACACGGTGATCTGCGCGATGCACGCCGACGGGCGGCTGAGGGTGGGCGGCCCCGGGGTGGTCTCGGTGCGGCAGCCGATCGCCCGCGACCCGGTGGAACAGGCGCTGCTCGAGGTCCACGCCCAGGCGCCGCACGGCGGACTCGCCCTGCTGCGCTCGCGGCTGATGCGCCATCGGGCGGTGCAGGCGATCGGCTACCGGCTCGCGGAGCGCGGGCTGCTGGTGCTGCCCGAGAAGATCAACTTCTGGCGGCGGCTGGCCGCCGTCCAGACGGTCGCCGCGGTGGCGGGGGTGTTCCTGGCCATCTGGGGGACCTCCGTGGAGGAGTCGGGCGGGTACGACGGCGGGCTTCCGCTGATCTTCAGGATGTTCCCGGCGCTGTCCGGCGGCTTCCTGGTCGGGGTGATCTGCGCCGCCACGAACCGGAAGCGGATCACGGCGGCCGGGAAGCGGGCGCTGAGGGCCTACCGGCAGGACCTCGCGTACGCCACGGCCGAGCCGCGGGACGGCGCTCCGCTGCGGACCGGCACCCGGGTGGCGTCCGTGGCCGAGATCGTCGCGCTGACCGGGGTGGGCGCGCTTGCCGCCGACGAACTGCTGCGTGACCAGCTGCTGGAGGCGCACCGCACCGAGGCCACCGCGGCGGCGTCTGCCGGGCCCTCGGGGTCCTCGGGGTCGTCGGGGTCGTCGGGGTCGTCCGGCTCCTCGTCGTCCTGCGGGACCAGCGGCTCGTGGTGCGGCACCTCCGGCAGCGGATCGGGCTGCGGCAGCTCCAGCTGCGGCGGAGGGGGCGGCTCCGGCTCCAGTTGCGGGGGAGGTGGCTCGAGTTGCGGAGGCGGCTCCGGCTGCGGTGGGGGTGGCGGTTGCGGCGGCGGAGGCTGCGGGGGCGGCTGACCGGCCCGGGGCGGCGGCCGGGCGCCGCCGCCCCTCCCCCGCGCGTTTGTGGCGTTCAAAGCGTTCATGGCGTTCATCTGGTGAAATGCCCTGGCGGTGGGCGGGCCGGATCCAGTACAAAGCGGCCATGTTGTGGCTGTCGTTCCTGCTCGTCGCCTGTGCCGCCGCCGTCGCCTCCTGCGCCCGGCTGTGCGCGGCCGCCGTCGCCGCCGCCCGGGAGGCCGGGGGCGCGGGGGCCGGCCGCGAGCTGAGCCTGTACGAGGCGGCGTTCCTGTCCGGCGGCCCGCGGCGGGTCGGTGACCTCGCCCTGGTGACGATGGCCCGGCAGCGCCGTCTGCTGCTGGCGCACACCGGCTGGGTCACGGTGGTGGACCCGGAGGGCCGGGACGAGTGGGAGCGCTCGGTGATCGCCGCGATAGGCCCGGGGGGCCAGTCGCCCGTCCCTCCGGTGCGGGCCGCGCTCGCCGACGCGGAGCCGGTGCGGGCGCTCGCCGACCGGCTGGTGGCCGCCGGGCTCGCGGTGCCGGCGGCGGCGCGCACGAACGTGGCGGCCGCGGTCCGCCAGGTGCGGGCGGCGGCCGTGCTGGTCGTGCTCCTGGGGGCGGCGGCCGTGCTGGTCGTGGAGCCCGACGCGGGGCCCGGGCGGGCGGCGGCGTGGTTCGCGCTGCCGCTGCTGCTGACCCTCGGCTGCCTGGCGATCGCCCGCGTCGAGGCGCACCCGTACACACGGTGGGCGTCGCCCGCCGGGCAGCGGCTGCTGGGCCGCATCGAGCTGCCCCGGCCGCGGCCGGCCCCGCGCCGCGAAGCGGCCGCCGGCGGTGAGGGCGGCGGTGTCGGCGGCGGGGTCGGCAAGCTCGGCGGGGGCGGCGGCGAGGTCGGCGCGGGCGGTCGCGATGACGCCGAGTTCCTCACCGCGCTCGCGCTGCGCGGCGCGTCCGCCCTCCCCGACCCCGCCCTGCGCGCGGCCTTCAAGGCGCATTGGGGTCATTGAGCCCGACACCTCGGCGCGGTGCTTTACATGGCCGACCCCCGCGCCAAGGATCCCTCTCGTCGCGACCACCGTGCTACGACAAGGCGTCGCGGACCGGCAAGCGGCACCCGCACGGCAGACGAGGGGACGGCCCGTGAGAGCAGTAAGGCTGTACGGCGTCCTCGGGCCGCTGTCCCTGGCCCTGGCCATGACCGCGCTGCTCGCCGCCCCCGCGCCCGCCGCCCCGGCCCACGCCGCCTCACCCGCCGCCGACCCGGCCGCCGGCCCCCTCGGCGACGAGGCCGCGACCGCGCCCTCCGCCGGCTCCACCGCCGAGGACCGGGGCGTGGCGCTCGCCGCCCGGCGCGCCGCCGCCCGCGGCATCGACTTCGGCCGCTGCCCGGCCGTCGAGGAGTTGCCCGGCGCCGCCCGGTGCGGCACCGTCAAGGTCCCGCTGGACTACGCGCACCCCCGCTCCGCCCAGCTCTCCCTCACCGTCAGCCGGATCCGCGCCACCGGCCCCCGCGCCCGGCGCCAGGGCGCGCTGGTCTACAACCCGGGCGGGCCCGGCGCCTCCGGCATGGCATTTCCCACGTACGCCGGCGTGGCCGGGTTCCACGCGGCCGCCGAGGCGTACGACTTCGTCGGGTACGCCCCGCGCGGAGTGGACCGCTCCGAGCCGCTGTCCTGCCAGGACCCGGCCGCCTTCGCGAAGGCGCCGGCCGACTTCCCCGTGCACCCCTCCGCGGCCTTCAAGCGGAAGATGATCAAGCGGGCCAGGGCGTACGCGCGCGGCTGCGCCCGCCGCGCGGGCCGCGCGCTGCGCCACTACACGACCCTCAACAACGCCCGCGATCTCGATGTGCTGCGCGCCGCCCTCGGCGAGAAGCGGCTCACCTTCGTCGGCGCCTCCTACGGCACGTACTACGGCGCGGTCTACGCCACGCTCTTCCCCGCGCACGTGCGGCGGATGGTCTTCGACAGCGTGGTCGACCCCGACCCGCGGCAGATCTGGTACCGCAGCAACCTGAGGCAGTCGCTGGCGTTCGAGCGGCGCTGGCGGGACTGGCGCCGCTGGGTGGCCCGGCACGACGCGGTCTACCACCTGGGCGACACCGCGGCCGAGGTGTTCGCCTCGTACGAGAAGGCGCGGCGGCGGCTGGCACGCCACCCGGCGGGCGGGAAGGTGGGCACCGCCCAGCTCCATGACGCGTATCTGCAGACCGGCTACAACGACGCCTTCTGGGACGTGAGCGCGCACGCGCTCGCCGCCTATCTGCGCGGCGACACCGGGCCGCTGGTGACGCTGGCCGCGCCCGACCCGACCCGGGCGGTGGCCGAGGAGAACGGCAACGCCGTCTACACGGCCGTCCAGTGCAACGACGCGCCCTGGCCGCGCTCCTGGGCCCGGTGGAACGGCGACAACACCGCCCTGGCCCGCCGCGCGCCCTTCGAGACCTGGGACAACGTGGCGATGAACCTGCCGTGCGCCTACTGGCCCGCCCCGCACCGACGGCCGCTGCGGGTGGGCCCCGGCGGCGGGGCGGGACGCGGGGCGCCGCCGCCGGTGCTGCTGCTGGCCGCCGAGCGGGACGCGGCCACGCCCTACGCGGGCGCCAAGGAGCTGTGGCGCAGGCTGCCCGGGTCCTCGCTGGTCACCGAGCGGAAGGCCGGTACGCACGGGCTGTGGGGCGGCCCGAACGACTGCGTCAACGCCTACGTCGACACCTATCTGCTGACCGGGCGGACGCCGGGCCGCTCGGTCTCGTGCGCGCCCCGCCCGGCGCCGGAGCCGACCGCGTGGTCGCTGCCGGGCCCCGCTCAGGCCAGCCCGGCGACCAGCTCGGACACCGGCTTGCGCCGCCCGGTGTAGAACGGCACCTCCTCGCGCACGTGCATCCGCGCCTCGGAGCCGCGCAGGTGCCGCATGAGGTCGACGATCCGGTGCAGCTCGTCGGCCTCGAAGGCGAGGATCCACTCGTAGTCGCCGAGCGAGAAGGACGCGACCGTGTTGGCCCGCACGTCCGGGTAGCCGCGCGCCATCCTGCCGTGGTCGGCGAGCATCCTGCGGCGGTCCTCGTCGGGCAGCAGGTACCAGTCGTAGGACCGCACGAAGGGGTACACGCTGACGTAGTCGCGGGGGGTCTCGTCGGCCAGGAACGCCGGGATGTGCGACCGGTTGAACTCGGCCGGGCGGTGCAGCGCCATGTTCGACCACACCGGATCCAGGGCGCGGCCCAGCCGGGTGCGGCGGAAGAGGTTGTAGGCCTCCTGGAGGGCATCGGAGGTCTCCGCGTGCCACCAGATCATGACGTCCGCGTCCGCGCGCAGCCCGGAGACGTCGTAGGTGCCGCGCACGGTGACGTCCTTGGCGGCGAGCTGCTCGAACAGCTCCTCGACCTCGTCGGCGTAGCCGGTGCGGTCCTCCGGCAGCACGTCGCGCAGCTTGAACACCGACCACAGGGTGTAGCGGATGACCTCGTTGAGGTCCTTGGCCTTCTTGCCGGCGTTGGGAACCTTGCCGGACGGGCCGGACTCGGAAGCGGATGCAGCAGTCATGGTCCCTATTCTCACTCTCCGCGCCCGGCGCCCCGCGCCAGGGTGGCGGCCATCGATTCCAGCAGCTCGTCGGCGGCGGCGCGGGCGCTCGCGACGCACGCGGGGATGCCGACACCGTCGTACACCGCCCCGCACACCCGCAGGCCGGGCAGCTTGGCGACCTCCGCGCGGATGCGGGTCACGCGGTCGAGGTGGCCGACGGGGTACTGGGGCAGCCCGCCCTGCCAGCGGTCGACGCGGGTGGCGACGGGGCGCGCGGCCAGGCCGGTCGCCCGGCCGAGGTCGGCGAGCGAGATCCTTACCAGATCGTCGTCGTCACGGCTCAGATCGGCCTCGTCCTCAAACCGCCCGATCGAGGTACGCAGCACGAAGAGTTCGGGATCGGCCTCCCCCAGCCAGCCCCATTTGCGGCTGGAGAAGGTGGCGGCCTTGATGGTGTGGCCGTCGACGGGCGGCACCAGGAAACCGCTGCCCTGGGGGAGCCCGGCCGCGTCCGCGCGGCGGAAGGCCATGGTGATCAGCGCCATGGACGCGTAGGCGACGCCGGCCAGCTCGGCGGAGGCGGCCGGGGAGTCGGCGGCGAGCAGGCGGGCCGCGACCGGGGCCGGGGCGGCGAGCACGACGGCGTCGGCCTCCAGCGCCTCGCCGCGCTCGGTGACGACCGTCCAGCGGGCCGCGCCGTCCTCACGGGAGCCGCCGGGGGTGGCGGCCGGGCGCAGCAGGCGTACGGGCTCACCGGTGCGGATCTCGCCGCCCGCGGCGCGCACCGCGTCGGCGACGGCGAGCGGGAGCCGCCCGATCCCCCCGTCGATGCCGGTGAACACCGGGCCGGCCTGCGCCGCCGCGGACCGCGCGGCGAGCGCCCGCGCGCCCTCGGTCAGCGAGCCGTGGGCGCGGGTGGCGTCGAAGAGGGTGGGGACCGCGGCGCGCATCGACGTGCGGTACACATCGCCCGCGTACACGCCGCCCAGCAGCGGCTCGACCAGCCGGTCCACGACCTCCCGGCCCAGCCGCTCGGCGACGAACCCGCCGAGGGCGACGTCCTCGGTGAGTTCCGCCCGCGGCAGCCGGGCCTCCTCGGCGATCCGCGCGAGCCCTTCCTCCGAGATCACCCCGGAGGCGGCCAGCGGCGCCAGGTCGCCGGGCACGCCCATGACATGGCCCTTGGGCATCGGCCGCAGCCCGCCGCGGGTCCACAGCGAGGCGGTGGCGGTCGCGGGCGGTCGCAGCCGGTCGCCGAGCCCGACCGCGCGCGCCAGGTCCACGGCCTCGGGGCGGCGGGCGAGCATCGACTCGGCGCCGAGGTCCACGGGGACGCCCGCCAGCTCGCCCGCGTACAGCTTGCCGCCGACCCGGGCGGAGGCCTCGAGCACGGTCACCCGCGCCCCGCCGGCCAGCAGGCGGTGGGCTGCCGCGAGCCCGGAGATTCCGCCGCCGACGACCACGACATGGCCCGTCGGGCCGTTCGCTGCGCTCATGCCCCCACTCTCTCAGACGCCCCCTCCCCGCCCGCATGGGCCGGGTGGCCCCTCACCAGGGCCCCTCGCCCCCGTCGCCGCCGTCACCGCCGTCGCCGTCGTCGTCCCGCTTGACCTCGCGCAGCACGTCCAGGGCGGCCCGCGCCCGCCCGGCCAGGTGCCTTGGGCAGCCCCAGGCGTCGGGGGCGAACGGCTCCTCGGGCGCGGGGAAGTCGTCGGGCGCGCAGAAGTGGTTCAGATGCGCGCCGATCAGGTCGTCGGGGCTCCCCACCACCGCGTAGCCGCGGTTGGCGATGCGCTCCAGGCCCTGCCACGGGTGTTCGCCGGGGTGCGGGCACGGCGCGTCCAGCGGGGCGGGATCGACGCTCTCCAGGATCTCCTGGAGGACGCCGCGCACGGATCCCGGTATGTCGATGACCATTCCGTCCACCGCCCAGCAGGCGAGCAGCAGCAGGACGGCCCGCTCGCGCGCGTCACCGGCGCCCGCCGCGTACCGGCGGGCGGCCCACAGGGCGGCGTTCTGCACCAGCTCCTCGTGTTCGGTGACCCAGGGCTGCCGGTAGGTGGTGGTGAGGGTGTCGATGTCGATCCGGCCGTCGGGGAGCAGGTACTCCGTGTCGAGGTGGGTGGTGTCGCGGGTGCCGAATAGCTTGTCGCGCCCGGCCCGCAGGTGGTCCAGGGCCTCGCGGGCGAGGCCGGCGAGGAAGGCCGGGCACAGCCATGCCTCCAGGGGGGTGTGCCACCCCTCGACGCCGCCGCGCCGCTCGTACACGCCCCGTCCGCCGGGGCTGAGCAGGTGGACGCCCACGGTGGCCAGCGCCGCCGGGTCCTCGCCGGTCCCGGGGTGCTCGCCGGGGCCGTGGGCGCAGGGTTCGCCGTCGAGCCCGGGCAGGGCGTTCTCGAGGGCCTCGATCATCTCGTCCAGCACCCACTTGCCGCGGATGCGGCCGCTCACGGCGTACCAGCGGCAGGCGTGCAGGATGACGACGAGCCCGGCGCGGCTGTCGCCGTCGGGCTCGGCGAGCAGGGCGGCGGCGTGGTCGGAGAGCTCGTACGCGGGGTCGACGTGGGGGTGGTCCCAGAGGATGGACCGCAGCTGCTGGGCCTTGCGCGCGTCGATGAGGGGCAGCCGGGGCGGGATGTCGCCCACCGCGCCGGGGTCGATGATGTCGATGGCCACGCGGGCGTACCCGGCGATGTTGCGCGGGCACAGCCACTGGTCCTTGGTGGCCGGGTCGCGCCACTGTTCGTCCTCGGCCTCGCTCCTGCCGTTGCGCAGCAGCGGCAGCAGGCGGGCCAGCTGGTCGTGGCGCTCGTCCAGGTCGTCCTCGTACGGGTGGAGCGGGTGTGCGCAGGGGCGCTCCCGCAGGGCGCTGTCGGCGGCGTCGAGGGCCACCAGGGCGGCGCCCTCGACGCCCTCCCCGGTGAGCCAGCCGGTGTGTTCGGCCGTCATCAGCAGGCCGAGCGTCCACAGGTAGGCCAGCTCGCCCGCGGGCTCGGCGGCCAGCCGCTCGGCGCAGTCGCGGACGAGCCGGTCGGCCTCGTCCTTGGAACGGCCTTCGCGGACGGCGGCCCACTGGCCGGCGAGTTCCCGGACGCGGTCGGCGGTGATGGCACGGAAGTCCCTCATGGACTCCCAGACGGCGAGGGACCCCGTGCGGGTTCCGGCCCCTCAGGGGCGGGGCCGGTTCAGCGGGCGGTGTGGGTGTGGACGTACTCCACGAGGCGGGTCAGGGCGTCGGGGTCGGTGGTGGGCAGCACGCCGTGGCCGAGGTTGAAGATGTGGCCCTCCAGGCCCCGGGCCGCGTCCAGCACCTCGCGGGCCTTGGCCTCGACGGCCTGGCGCGGGGCGAAGAGCACGGCCGGGTCGAGGTTGCCCTGAAGCGTCTTGCCGGGGCCGACCCGGCGGGCGGCCTCGTCCAGCGGCACCCGCCAGTCCACGCCCACGACGTCCGCGCCGGCCTCGCCCAGCAGCCCGAGCAGCTCGCCGGTGCCGACGCCGAAGTGGATGCGCGGCACGCCGTAACCGGCGACGGCCTCGAAGACCTTGGCGGAGGCGGGCATCACCTGCGCGCGGTAGTCGGCGGGGGCCAGGGCGCCGACCCAGGAGTCGAAGAGCTGGACGGCGGAGGCGCCGGCCTCGATCTGGACCTTGAGGAAGGCGGCGGTGATGTCGGCGAGGCGGTCGAGCAGGTCGGCCCACAGCTCGGGGTCGCCGTACATGAGCGCCTTGGTGCGCTCGTGGTTGCGCGAGGGGCCGCCCTCGACGAGGTAGCTGGCGAGGGTGAAGGGGGCGCCGGCGAAGCCGATCAGCGGGGTGGCGCCGAGCTCCCCGACGAGCATCCCGACCGCCTCGGTGACGTACTTCACATCGTCGGGGTCGAGCGGGCGCAGCCGGTCCAGGTCGGCACGGGTGCGGATGGGGGCCTCGATGACCGGGCCGACGCCGGGCTTGATGTCGAGGTCGAGCCCGATGGCCTTGAGGGGCACCACGATGTCGCTGTAGTAGATGGCGGCGTCCACATGGTGGCGGCGAACCGGCTGCAGCGTGATCTCGGTGACCAGGTCGGGCCGCGTGCACGAGTCGAGCATCGCGATGCCCTCGCGGACCTTGCGGTACTCCGGCAGCGAGCGGCCGGCCTGGCGCATGAACCACACCGGAGTGTGCGAAACCGGCTCACGCCGACAGGCGCGCAGGAAGGCCGAGTCGGCTGTGGCACTCGCCGCGGTGCGGCCGGTCTGCTGCTGGCCCGAGGGCCGCTCGTTGGCGCTCATGTCCCAAATCTTCGCACGGTCCGAACGAGTGACCCGCCAACCCGGGTGTTCCTCCCCGGCTCCGGCCCCCGATGCGCCTAGTCTTCCGGGCATGGCAGCGGTTCAAGGACACCTCTCGAACGGTGCTGACGGCGCTGAGGGGCCGGACGGGGCGGACACGGCGGACGGGGACGGCACCCCGCCCGCCTTCCGGCACGCGGTCGCCGGGCTGTGCGCCGTACGGCCGCGGCCGGAGGTGGAGCTCTCCCCGACCCCGCCGCCGCGGCGGCTGGCGCCGTTCTCGTACGCGCTCGAGGCGGTGGTCGCGGCGGACACGGCCGAGGACGAGGACGAGGAGCTGGCCGAGGGGCGGCTGATCCTGCTGCACGACCCGGCCGGGCACGAGTCCTGGCGGGGTACGTTCCGTCTGGTGACCCTGGTGCACGCGGATCTGGAGCCGGAGATGGCGGCCGATCCGCTGCTGCCCGAGGTGTGCTGGTCGTGGCTGACCGGCGCGCTGGAGGCGCGCGGGGTGCCCTATCGGCAGCCCAGCGGCACGGTGACGCGGGCGAGCTCGCACTACTTCGGCGGGATCGGGGAGCGCGAGCCGTCGACCCGGATCGAGATCCGGGCGTCCTGGACGCCGGAGGAGCCGCCGGGCGCGGAGCCGGGCCGGGTGGAGCGCCTGCGGCCGGAGCGGGGCGCCGGGCCGGCCGCCGAGGCGGCCGGGGTGCCCGACACCGCCGCGCACCTGGCCGCCTGGTGCGATCTGCTGTGCCAGATCGCGGGGCTGCCGCCGGCCGGGGCGGCGGAGGCGGGGGTCGTGTCGCTGCCGCAGCGGCGCGGTCCGCAGCCGCGCTAGCCGCCGCCCTCCCGGCCCTCCCTCGTCTCTCGCCGCCTCTGCCCCGCCTCCCGCCGCCTCTCGCAGCGGGCCCGGGGAGCGCAAGAAGGCGGGTTTGGGTTGCCCGCTCTGATCAGGCTTGATCGATCAGTCGTCCTAATTGCCCGAATTGTTACTCACCAAATCGTGATCATTCCCTAAAGCCGGGCCGTATCGGTGCCGAAGGACGTGGTGACCCGTCCCACCACTTCCCCCCAGGAGGCCTGGTGTCTGTTCTTCTCGAGCAACCTTCCAGCCTGGTCGCCTACCGCCCGAACAAGCCGACGGCCATGGTCGTCGTCGCCGACCCCCGTGTCCGTTCCACCGTCACCCGTCACCTCTGGGCCCTCGGGGTGCGCGACGTCATCGAGGCGTCGTCCATCGCGGAGGCCCGTCCCCGTATCGCCAACCCCCGCGACATCTGCGTCGCCGATGTCCACCTCCCCGACGGCTCCGGCCTCACGCTGCTGTCCGAGACCCGCGCCGCCGGCTGGCCCAACGGCCTGGCACTCTCCGCCGCCGACGACATCGGCGCCGTCCGCAACGCCCTGGCCGGCGGCGTCAAGGGCTACGTCGTCACCGGCACCCGCACCAACCTGGGCATCCCGGGCCGTCCCGGCGCCGCCCCCATCGGCGCCGCCGCCCGGATGCACCGCCGCCCGCCGGGCGCCCCCGGACACCCGGGCGGCTACCGCGAGCTGTCAGGACGCGAGGTCGAGGTGCTGCGGCTGGTTGCGGAGGGCCAGTCCAACAAGGCCATCGGCGTCTCGATGGGCCTGTCCGCGCTCACCGTCAAGAGCCACCTCGCCCGGATCGCCCGCAAGCTGGGCACCGGCGACCGGGCCGGCATGGTCGCGGTCGCGCTGCGCACCGGGATCATCCACTGAGCCGAGTACACCCCCCGTACACCCACCCGCTTCCACCCACGTCACCCACCGTCCACCCACCGCCCGGCGCCCGCCGACGGAACGTTCCGTCGGCGGGCGCCCTGCGTACCCGGCACTCACAGCTACCCTTGACAGGTGACCGACGCCCAAGAGACCGCAGCAGAGACGACACTGCGAACCACCGGGGGCGCTCCCCCGGACGACCTCCCCTCGGCGCCGGTCCCCTTGCTGGAGCCGCGCGAGGGCATCCCGCCCGTCACCGCCGACCCGGACGCCCTGGCCGACGTCATCGCCGCCTTCGCGGAGGGCCACGGCCCGGTCGCCGTGGACGCCGAGCGCGCCTCCGGCTACCGCTACGGGCAGCGGGCCTACCTCGTCCAGCTGCGCCGCGCCGGCGCGGGGACCGCCCTCATCGACCCCGTCGGCTGCCCCGACCTGTCCGGCCTGGGCGACGCCATCGCCGACGCCGAATGGGTGCTGCACGCCGCCACCCAGGACCTGCCCTGCCTGCGGGACATAGGCATGCTCCCCGGCCGCCTCTTCGACACCGAACTGGCCGGCCGGCTGGCCGGTTTCGCCCGGGTGGGCCTCGGCGCCATGGTCGAGAACATCCTCGGATACGCCCTGGAGAAGGGCCACTCCGCCGTCGACTGGTCCACCCGCCCGCTGCCCGAGCCGTGGCTGCACTACGCCGCGCTCGACGTCGAGCTGCTGGTCGACCTGCGCGACGCGCTGGAGGAGGAGCTGGAGCGGCAGGGCAAGCTGGAGTGGGCGCGCCAGGAGTTCGCCGCCATCGCCGAGGCCCCGCCCGCCCCGCCCCGCAAGGACCCCTGGCGGCGCACGTCGGGGATGCACAAGGTCCGGCGGCGTCGGCAGATGGCCGTGGTGCGCGAGCTGTGGACGGCCCGGGACCGGATCGCGCAGCGCCGTGACGTCTCGCCGGGCAAGGTGCTGGGCGACGCGGCCATCATCGAGGCCGCCCTGGCCCTGCCGGCGAACACGCGCGCGCTGGCCGCCCTGAACGGCTTCGGCCACCGCATGGGCCGCCGTCAGCTGGAGCAGTGGCAGGCCGCGGTGGACCGGGCGCGGGCCCTGCCGGAGTCGGAGCTCCCCCAGCCGGGCCAGCCGGTGGCCGGCCCGCCGCCCCCGCGCGCCTGGGCCGACAAGGACCCGGCCGCCGCGGCCCGCCTCTCGGCGGCCCGCGCGGCGGTGACCGCGCTGGCCGAGCGGCTGAATCTGCCCCAGGAGAACCTACTCGCCCCCGACACGGTCCGGCGGCTGTGCTGGGAGCCCCCGTCCGAGGTGACCGCCGACTCCGTCGCGGCCGTCCTCCACGGCTACGGCGCCCGCCCCTGGCAGATCGAGCTGACCACCCCGATCCTCATGACGGCCCTGGGGGCGAACGCCTGACGTGACGTGCGTGGACCGACCGCGGCGGCGGAATTCCCCGGCGAGTGAGCCGAAGGGGCGCGCCGCTGGCGAAAGGGAGAGCGCGCGGAGGCCCCGAGGTACGAGGGGGCGAGCACGGTCGACCGTCGACAGGGGCTGAGGCGCGCCGGAGGCGAGCCGAGCCCTAAAAGAGGGGTGTGACGTTCAACCCTCCCGGAGCGGGGACTGGGCACCGTGGTTACTCATAAGTAGCATGAGGTCGTGGAGGCACGCCCGCTGGGCGTGCCCGCAGCAGTGCCATCCCGCGCACCTGGAGGAGAGCCAACGTGCCTCGTACCGCTAGGGACGTCGTCTTCGTCGACGGCGTCCGGACCCCGTTCGGCAAGGCGGGTCCGAAGGGCATCTACCACGAGACCCGCGCCGACGACCTGGTCGTCAAGTGCATCCGGGAGCTGCTGCGCCGCAACCCGGACCTGCCCCCGGAGCGCATCGACGAGGTGGCCGTGGCCGCGACCACGCAGATCGGCGACCAGGGCCTGACCATCGGCCGCACCGCCGGCATCCTGGCCGGGCTGCCGCAGTCGGTGCCCGGCTACGCGATCGACCGGATGTGCGCCGGCGCGATGACCGCCGTGACGACGACCGCGGGCTCCATCGCCTTCGGCGCGTACGACGTGGTCGTCGCGGGCGGCGTGGAGCACATGGGCCGCCACCCGATGGGCGAGGGCGTCGACCCGAACCCGCGGTTCGTCTCGGAGAAGCTGGTCGACGAGTCGGCTCTGTTCATGGGCATGACGGCGGAGAACCTGCACGACCGGCTGCCGCACATCAGCAAGCAGCGCGCCGACGAGTACGCGGTGCGCAGCCAGGAGAAGGCCGCCAAGGCCTACGCCAACGGCAAGATCCAGCAGGACCTGGTGCCGATCTCGGTGCGACGCACCAGCCCTGAAGGCGGCGAGCTGGGCTGGGGCCTGGCGACCGCCGACGAGCCGATGCGCCCCGGCACCACGCTGGAGGGCCTGGCCACCCTGAAGACCCCGTTCCGCCCGCACGGCCGGGTCACCGCGGGCAACTCGGCGGGGCTCAACGACGGCGCGACCGCCTCGCTGGTCGCCGCCGAGGACGTGGCCAGGGAGCTGGGCCTGCCAGTGAGGATGCGGCTGGTCAGCTACGCCTTCGCGGGCGTCGAGCCGGAGGTCATGGGCTACGGCCCGATCCCCGCGACCGACAAGGCCCTCGCCAAGGCGGGGCTGACGATCGGGGACATCGGCCTCTTCGAGATCAACGAGGCCTTCGCCGTGCAGGTCCTGGCCTTCCTCGACCACTACGGCATCGACGACGACGATCCGCGCGTCAACCAGTACGGCGGCGCGATCGCGTTCGGCCACCCGCTCGCCTCCTCCGGGGTGCGGCTGATGACGCAGCTGGCCCGGCAGTTCGAGGAGCAGCCCGAGGTCCGCTACGGCATCACCACCATGTGCATCGGCTTCGGCATGGGCGGCACCGTGATCTGGGAGAACCCGCACTTCGAGGGGAACAAGTGAGCGGCATGACCACTACCGCAGAGCTTCTCAGGGGAGCGGCCGAGCTGTTCCCGGACGAGGTCGTGACGCAGGCCCACGTCCGCCACCTGGACCTGCCGCAGGGCGCGGGCCGCTTCGCGCTCATCACGCTCGACAACGGCCTGGACCACACCAAGCCCACCACCTTCGGCCCGGCGTCGCTGGCGAACCTGAACGCCGCGCTCGACCAGGTCGAGAAGGAGGCGGCCGAGGGCGAGATCGTCGGCATCGGCGTGACCGGCAAGCCGTTCATCTTCGCCGTCGGCGCCGACCTCAAGGGCGTCGAGCTGCTGAAGCGCCATGAGGACGCGCTGGCCATCGGCAGGGGCGGCCATGACGTCTTCAAGCGCCTCTCGACCCTGGCCGTGCCCACCTTCGCGTACTACAACGGCGCGGCGATGGGCGGCGGCGTCGAGGTCGGTCTGCACTGCGCCTACCGCACCGTCTCGGCCGCGCTGCCCGCCTTCTCGCTGCCCGAGGTGTTCCTGGGCCTGGTCCCCGGCTGGGGCGGCTGCACCCTGCTGCCCAACCTGATCGGCGCGGACCGTGCCGTCACGGTGATCATCGAGAACTCGCTCAACCAGAACCGCCAGCTCAAGGGCAAGCAGGTCTATGAGCTCGGGATCGCCGACGCGATCTTCGAGGGCGCGGACTTCCTGGAGCAGTCGCTGATCTGGACCGCGTCGGTGCTGCGCGGCGAGATCCAGGTGGTACGCCCGGAGGTGGACCGCGGCGAGGCCTGGGACGCGGCCGTCGAGCGCGGCCGCGCCATCGCCGACGGCAAGGTGCACGGGGCGGCCCCGGCCGCGTACCGGGCGCTGGACATCATCGCGGCCGCCAAGAACGGCGATCTGCGCCAGGGCTTCGAGGCGGAAGACGCGGCCCTCGCCGACCTGATCATGAGCGGCGAGCTGCGCAGCGGCATCTACGCCTTCAACCTGGTCCAGAAGCGCGGCAAGCGCCCGGCCGGCGCCCCGGACAAGTCCCTGGCCCGCCCGGTCACCAAGGTGGGCGTGGTCGGCGCGGGCCTGATGGCCTCGCAGCTCGCGCTGCTGTTCGCGCGCCGCCTGGAGGTGCCGGTCGTGCTGACCGACATCGACCAGGAGCGGATCGACAAGGGCGTCGGCTATGTCCACGCCGAGATCGACAAGCTGCTGCTCAAGGGCCGGGTCAACCAGGACAAGGCCAACCGCCTCAAGGCCGCGGTGACCGGCTCGCTCGACAAGGCCGCCGCCTTCTCGGACGCCGACTTCGTCATCGAGGCCGTCTTCGAGGAAATGGGCGTCAAGCAGCAGGTGTTCGCCGAGGTCGAGGCGGTCGTGCCGGAGCACGCCATCCTCGCCACCAACACCTCCTCGCTGTCCGTCAGCGAGATGGCCTCCAAGCTGCGGCACCCCGAGCGGGTCGTCGGCTTCCACTTCTTCAACCCGGTCGCCGTCCTGCCGCTGCTGGAGATCGTCCGCGGTGACAAGACCGACGACGCCTCGCTGGCCACCGCCTTCGGCGTGGCCAAGAAGCTGAAGAAGACGGCCGTCCTGGTCAAGGACGCCCCCGCTTTCGTCGTCAACCGGATCCTGACCCGCTTCCTGGGCGAGATCCAGAACGTCATCGACGAGGGCACCCCGGTCGAGGTCGCCGAGCGCGCCGTCGAGCCGCTCGGCCTGCCGATGTCCCCGCTGGTGCTGCTGGAGCTGGTCGGCCCGGCCATCGGCCTGCACGTCTCGGAGACCCTGCACCAGGCGTTCCCGGACCGCTTCACGGTCTCGGAGAACCTGAAGCGCGTGGTCGAGGCGGGCAAGCGCGGCTTCTACGTCCATGACTCCGGCAAGCCGGAGCTGGACCCGGAGGTCGCCGCACTGCTGGAGCAGGGCGACACGGTCCTGACGGAGGAGCAGGTGCGGCTGCGCGTCCTGGAGGCGGTCGCGCAGGAGATCGGCCTCATGCTGGACGAGGGCGTCGTCGCCGAGGCGCAGGACATCGACCTGTGCCTGATCACCGGCGCGGGCTGGCCCTTCCACCTGGGCGGCATCACCCCGTACCTGGACCGCGAGGGCGTCTCGGAGCGGGTGCTCGGCCACCGCTTCCTGGCCCCGGGCGTGGCGAGCGTCCCGGCGTAGCACGCGCGTTGTGCCCCGAGCGCCGGACGGGCCCCTCGCCCGTCCGGCGCTCGCGCGTTCAGACCCGGCCCGCCCAGACGGGGCGGCCGTCGGCCTGGATGTGCACCGTGGGCGAGTACTCCCGGTAGCCCCATGCGGAGGCGTTCTGCTCCACTACGAAGGCCTCGGCCTGGAACGCCTGGGCGGGGACGCGGGGGGCGGCGCAGCCGCCGAGGGGGCTGGTCACGGTCGCGCCGGCGGGGATGGTGACCTCCTGGGCGGTGCCCCAGGGCGCGGGGCAGTCGTGGGCGGCCCCGGCCCGGACGTAGCCGATCCTGACCTTCACGGTGACCGCCCGCGACGAGGAGTTGTCGAGCTGTACGACGAAGGACAGGGAGTCCTCGGAGAGGCTCGTGCAGGGCTTCCATGACACGGCGCCCACCGCCCGTACCCGGCCGCAGCGGTGATCGCCCTTCAGATCCGCCGCCGACGCGCTGTCCCCGGCCGGTGCCCCGGCCCCTTCCGAGGCGCCGCTGCGCAGCGCCATGGTGCCGGTGATCAGCCCCACGGCGAGCGCGGTCGCCACGGCGAACTGCCACCTCCGCCATCTCCGCACCGGCTTCGGCGGTTCTCCGGGCGTCGTGGGCAGGGCCGGCGCCTCCGGAACGGGGTGCGCCGCGGCGACGGTCGCGGGCGCGAGAGAGGCGAGGACCGCGTCCCGCCACCCGGGGCCGGCCACCTCTTTCAGGCGGCGCGCCAGATCCGCGATCTCCGCGCCGATCTGCGGCAGTTCCCTCGCGCTGTCCGGCGCCTTGTGCCGCAGCGCCCGCGCGATGGCCGCACAGTCCTCCTGGCCGGGCAGCCGGTTCTTCTTGCTGCCGGGCAGCAATTGATCGCGGCCCTTGAGCCAGTACGACAGAAGCGGCAGATCGATTTTCTTGCGACTCCGGCCGGCCCGCTCGAATTCCAGGCGCTCTCTTTCCAGTTCCGCGACCAGGCCGGCCCGGGTGGGGCGCCGTGCGGTGTCGGTGACCTGGCCGACGGTGGCCGCCCAGGCGTCGAGGGCCTGGACCAAGGCGTGCGCCAAGTCCTTGAAGAGCCCGGTCGGTTCCTCCATGAACACCCCCCGTGGTGAATGCCCTTCACGATAGAACAGCGCTTCATCGAGGGCCAAGCCGGAGCCCGACCGAGGCGGTCCCCGTTGCAGTGCGACACCAGAATCCGCAGGTCACAGCGGTGCACTTGGCACTGCAACGAGCCACCCCGTAGCACCGCGGGACTCCCCCTCCGAACCGGTGCACGGTGGTTTCCGGCGGCGCGGTCCGCACCGCCGACCACCCCCGGACCGGAAGGACCACCACCATGTGCCGACGCTGCAAGGGCGACGGGAAGTGCACCACCTGCGGCGGTTCCGGCTTCCGCGGCGTATGGAAGTGCGACAGCTGCCGCGGCAGCGGTGACTGCAAGGCCTGCGACGGTCGCGGCTGAGCGAATTCACATGAAATTCGCATGCGGAGAAATGAATTCACGCGAGACCAGGAGCATTTCATGAGGAACGACGACGCACTGCTGGAAAAGCTGGTCCGCCGCGCCGACGAGGAGGACTGCGAAGCCCCGCTTCCCATCACCCTCATGGTCGGCGGCGTGATCATCACCGGGGCCGTCCTCCCCCGGGACGAATGGCTCAGGCAGCACATGAGCCTGCTGTCCGAGAAGGACGCGCTGACCGAATTCGCCAAGGACTTCGCCAAGGACATGCTGCGGCACGAGCCCGAGACCACCCACATCCATCTGACCTGGACCCGGATCGTCACCGGCGGCCCCACCGTGCCCATCGACGAACACGGACTCCTGCGGGTGCCGCTGTCCGAGGTGGGCGCCTGGACGATCGGCGACCTGAACCCCATCGGGTGAGTGGCGGACATGCGCAAACTATCGATCACGGCCGGTGTCGTGCTGATCGTCGCCGCGTCGCTCGCGGCCGTCTTTGCCTACCGCAGCGGTACCTCAGCGGCGAAACCACCGGCGCAAGAGCTGAGATACGAACCCGGCGGCCCGGTTCCGGCCGAGGCCGCCCGGGTCGCGCGGGGCCTGGTGGCGGAGGACGAGAAGGCACAGCGAGTGGCGCTCGCGCCCGAGTTGGAGCGAACCCTGCCCGAGGGGCGACTGACCGCCAAGGGCGCGAAGCTTCACGTCAAGGACGGCACCTGGCATGAGGAGGACGGCATCGCCAACGCCCAAGCCTCCCTGGAAGAACCGGGGAAGCCCGTTCGGCGGGTGCTGCTGGGATTCGCCCGGAGCGACGGGGACTGGCGGATCATCCTCGCGGAGGTCATGCCATGACCCTCGCCGCCCGCTGCCGGGCCCTCGTCCCCTGCGCCGCCCTGATGCTCCTGCTCACCCTGCTCGGGGCGGCGCCCACCGCTGCCGCCGCCGAGCCACGAAGCTGCGTCGGCGGCGGTCTCCAGCAGATCGCCGAAAAGGAGCCCGTCACGAACACGATGCCCGTCCTCTTCGTCCACGGCATCAACGCGGGCGCCGACACCTGGGACGAGCCTGGAGACGATCCGGAAGGCTGGTTCCCCCGGAAGGTCGCAAAGCTGCGCCAGGTCACCGCGTGGACCTTCGACTACAAGCCGGCCCAGCCGGCCTGGGTCACGGACCCACGCATCGGCCCCGCGCTGCGGACCGCGATCGACTGCCTCGCCGACGCCTCCGGCCACAAGGTCATGGTGGTGGCCCACTCGATGGGCGGCCTGGCCACGCAGTACGCCGTCTCGCTGCCCAGTCGCACATCCGACGGCAAGGCATGGCAGAAGGTGGCCGAGGTGATCACCATCGGGACTCCCTTCCGGGGTAGTCCCGTGGCCACTGGGATGGACCTCCTCGTTCCGTTCCCCAAGGGGTCCGTGGAAGAACTGCTCATGAAGCAGGAGCTCTCCCTGTGCCGCGGCTACGCCGGAGGCGGGCTGCTCGACACTTGCCGGCTTCTCGACGTACTCCGCTCGCCACAGGGCCTGGCTCTCAAGGCCGACTCACCGCAGATCAGGAAGTTGCCGCCCTGGCCCAAGGCGCTGCCCGTCCGTGCCATGGCGGGAGACATCCGCCTGAACCTCGAGCTCCTGGGGCTCGGGCCGTCCTCGGGGACGCTCTCGCTGGGCGATATCGTGGTGCCTCTCTCTTCGGCCACCGCATACCACAACAAGTCCGGCGCCCCCTACGTCCTCGCCTGCGTCGCGCGCACGTTCATGCAGGTGCTGTTCAACGACTGCAATCACACCAGCGTCAAGACCGCGCCGAAAATCATGTCCGCCGCCATCGACCGGGTGAAGACCATGCAGCGGAAACAGGCGACACCAGACCTCGCCTACGCCACCGCCGACAGCGTCAACGTGTGGACCAACGGCAGCACCAAGAACATCGCCCCCGTCCCCAGCGGATACCGCGTACGGCAGCTCACCTGGTCGGCCGACGGCACCTCCCTCGCCTGGCTGGCCGAGCGGCGCGGCGGCACGGGCCGGAAGGTCTTCCAGGTGCGCCGGGCCCGGGGACAGCCCTTCGTCACCCCCCGCGTCCGTAGCTGGGAGTGCCCCGACTGCTCGGCGATCGCCTTCCGCGACAACCAACTGGTCTCCGACGGCGCCTCGGACCCGGATTCGCCGAAGCTGTGGAGCTACCCGCCCCTGGGCGGCGCGCGCAGGGCGCTGCCGGTGACGGGCCTGCCCTCGCCGGAGGAGTGCTTCGGCCCGACGTACTGCGGCCGCCTCCAACTCCTCGGCGCCGCACCCCACGGTGAGTTGACCGTCTCCTATTTCGACTCCGTCGGCAACTTCCCCGGAGTGGGCTCGTTCTACCACGTCTCACGCGAGGGCAGGGCCCGGCGCGTCCAGTCGTTCTACGGCAGCGGGCTCGGACCCGAGGTGGCTGCCGCGAGTCCACGGCGGGACAGGCTCGCCGTGCCCTGGTACCAGCACCTCAGCGCCTGCGAGGAGTACTCCAACGTGGCGATCGTCGACCAGCGCAGCGGACGCGTGGACCGGCCTGATCTGCCCTCCCGGGACGGCAACCTCTGGATGGTCGCGGCCTGGTTCGACCGCGACGGCCAGGCGTACGCGGCCTTCCGGTCGGAGCCCGGCTGCGACGGTGACGACCAGTACGCGCCGGACGGTCAGCGGATTCCCCGCTGGGGCGAGACGCGCGTCTACCGCGCCTCGAACGTCCGGTGGGTCCAGACGCGGGAGAAGCGGCCCGTTCTGGCGCGCGACGTCCATGCCTCGGGGAAGACGGCGACGGTGGTCGGCACCCCGGCGGTCGAGGTGTCGGGCGGGTACCACACGGGGACGCTGGTCGCGCAGAACGCCGCGAACGCGGAAGTCGAAGTGGCGCGCGGGGTGCACGCCTTCGCCTGGCAGCCGGCGTCCTGACGAGCCGGGCGGGTGGGCCCGCTACGGGCGGCAGGCCGCCCTACTCCCCCACCCGCCCCCACGCCCGCAGGGCCAGCCCCGGCTCGTCCGTCTTCTGGCGGGCCACCAGCAGGCCGTCGTCGGGGGCGAGGGCGGCGAGGACGACCAGGCCCAGGCCGTCCAGGGCCAGTGCCGGGCGGCTGGTGCCCGGCTCGCCCGACGGGGTCCACCACACGCCCGCCGTCTCGTGCTCCGTGGGGTGCGCCGCGACGGCCAGCCGCCCGCTCTTGGCGTCGCGGTGGGCCAGCACCGTGCAGTCGTGGCCGTCCACGGTCGTACGGACCACCGCGACCGGGCCCGTGCCCGTCTCCCCGCCCAGGGGGGCCGGTTCGCCCGCGCCGGGTCGCCAGGCCAGCACCTCGAGCCCCACCGCGTCGCGCCAGTAGTGGGTGACGGTGCCGGCGCCGGTGGCGACCCCGGCGGCGGAGCCCGCCTCGGGGCGTGCCGGGATGTCGTCGGCGCGTTGGTACGCGGCGCCGGGCTCGGGCTGGTGCCAGCGCAGGGCGCCGCGCGCCGCGGGCGCGAGCAGTTCTATGCGGCCGTCGGCGGCCGCGGTGGCGGACAGCCCGTCGAGCACGTCGGTGCCCTTGAGGTCGGTCCATCCGCCCCACTTGCCCTTGGCGTCCTGGCGCCGCGCGCTCACCCCGCGCCCGGCGTTGCGCACGAAGACGTGCACGGCCCCGGAGGAGTCCACGGCCGCGGCCGGCGCCCCGGTCCGCTGGGCCTTGCGGCGGTCCTTGGGGTGCGGGGTTCCGAGCGAGTGCCAGGCCGTGAGGGGCCTGCCCGTCTGGAACTGGGTGGCGTGCACGACGTCCACGTCCGGGCCGTCGCCGCCGCCCTGGCGGTGCCGCAGCCCCACCAAGTGGACGTAACCGTCCGCGCCCTGGGTCACCGTCAGCGCGGTCAGGCCCGCCACCTCCAGCAGCCGCGGCCCGGTCCACCGCGGGCCCCCGGGCCGCTCCTCGGTCCAGCGGGCGACGCCGCCCGCCACCGGTGCGTAGGCCGTGAGCCTTCCGTCCTTGCCGCGGAGCAACCGCAACGCCATGGCCCGCTGCAACCTTCCCTGACGTCGATCCCCTGGGGTGTGCCTCCACGGGGCTGGCGCGCCCCCTACTGACGCGACGCCACCCATAGTATTTTGCCTGCCCTATGGAAGGCCTGGTCGTCGTGGACGCGGCGAATGTCATCGGTTCGGTGCCCGACGGCTGGTGGCGGGACCGGCACGGCGCGGTCGAGCGGCTGCGGGACCGGCTCGCCGCCCTCGCCGGGCGCGGGCTGCCGCGGCGCCCCGGGGTCCCGGAGTGGGCCGGGCGACCGCCCGTGGACCTCGTGCTCGTGGTGGAGGGCGCCGCGCGGGAGGTCTCGCCCGTGCCGGGCGTGCGGGTGGAGCGGGCGGCCGGCAGCGGCGACGACCGGCTGGTGGAGGTGGTGGCGGCCCGCGAACCGGGGCGGCCCTGCCTGGTGGTGACCGCCGACCGCGAGCTGAGGGAGCGGGTGCGGGCGCTCGGGGCGGAGGTCACGGGCCCGCGCGCGGTCCGCCCCGCCGACTGAGCGGCCCGCCGGCGCCACGTACCCTTAGGCAAGCCTTCGCTAAGCGCGGGCCTGGGCCGGGAGTACGGAAGAGAGTAGGGCGAATGTCGGGAGTCGCGCGCCGTCGCGTCGGCTGGATATCCGCGGCGGCGCTGCTGCTCCTGGCCGCCGTGGCGGCGAGCCTGGCGATCGGCAGCCGCCAGATCTCCCTCGCCGAGGTCTACGACGCCCTGCTGCACGGCGGTACGAGCGACAACGCCCAGGTCGTACGGTCGCTGCGGGTGCCGCGGACCGTCATCGGCGTCATGGTGGGGGCCGCCCTCGCCGTGGCCGGCACCGTCCTCCAGGGCATCACCCGCAACCCGATCGCCGAGCCCGGGATCCTGGGCATCAGCCAGGGGGCCTCGCTGGGCGTGGTGTGCGCGATCGCCTTCTTCGGGGTGCACACGCTGACCGGTTACGTGTGGTTCGCGTTCGCGGGCGCGGCGGCCGCGGCGGTGTGCGTCTACGCGGTGGCCAGCGGCGGGCGCGGGGGCGCCTCCCCGGTCAAACTGGCCCTGGCCGGGGCCGCGATGAACGCGTTCATCGCCTCGGTGGTCTCGGCGATCGTCACCACCAACGCCCGGGCGCTGGACGAGTTCCGCTTCTGGGACGTGGGCTCGCTGAGCGGGCGGGACGCCACGATCGTCGGCCAGACCTGGCCGTTCCTGGCCCTCGGGCTGCTGCTGGTGCTGGCCATGGCCCGGGGTCTGGACGCGCTCGCCCTCGGCGACGACGTCGCCCGGGGGCTCGGCCGCAACGTCGCGCTGCTGCGGCTGGCCGGCACGGCGGGCGCGACCGTGCTGACCGGCGTCGCGGTCGCGGCCGCCGGGCCCATCGCCTTCACCGGCCTGGCGGTGCCGCACATCGCGCGCGCCCTCGTCGGCACCGCCCACCGCTGGCTGCTGCCCATGGCCGCGCTGCTCGGCCCGGTGATGCTCCTCCTCTCGGACGTCATCGGCCGCGTCGTCTTCCCGCCCTCGGAGGTGCCGGTGTCCGTGATGACCGCCCTGGCGGGCGTGCCGTTCCTGATCGCCCTGGTCCGCAGGAAGGCGGTGCCGGCCACGTGAGCGTGTCTTGGCGCGCTGCGCGGGCTGGACTGAGGAGCCGCGCAGCGACGAAGGAGCGAGCAGTGACGAGGGAAGCCCGCGCGCAGGAGCGCGCCAAGACTGAGCGGGAAAAGGGGCGCGTGTCTTGGCGCGCTGCGCGGGCTGGACTGAGGAGCCGCGCAGCGACGAAGGAGCGAGCAGTGACGAGGGAAGCCCGCGCGCAGGAGCGCGCCAAGACTGAGCGGGAAAAGGGGCGCGTGTCTTGGCGCGCTGCGCGGGCTGGACTGAGGAGCCGCGCAGCGACGAAGGAGCGAGCAGTGACGAGGGAAGCCCGCGCGCAGGAGCGCGCCAAGACTGAGCGGGGGGAAGGGGTGTGAGTACGTCACACGCTCGGCCGGCCGTGCGCGCCGCCGGATACAGCGTGGTCAGGGCCGGGCGGGGCAGCTTCCTGGTGCACCGGCGGGCCGCCGCGGCGGCCGGCGCCCTCGCCGCCGTGCTGGCCGTGGCCGTCGTGGCGTCGCTGTGCGTCGGCGAGTCGTTCGTCGCGCCGACGGAGGTCGTCCGCGTACTGCTGGGGCGGCCCAGCCCCGACGAACTGGTGGTGGGCACCCTGCGGCTGCCGCGCCTGGTGACCGGCCTGCTGGTGGGCGCGGCCTTCGGGGTGGCCGGCGCGCTGATCCAGACCGTGGCCCGCAACCCCCTCGCCAGCCCCGACGTCATCGGGGTGACGCACGGCGCGGGCGCCGCCACGGTCGCCGCCATGACCTTCGGCGTCACCTCGTACACCGCCCTGCCGTATGTGTCGGTCGGCGGCGGTCTGGCCGCCGCCGCGCTGGTGTACGTGTTCGCCTGGCGCAAGGGGCTCAGCGCCTCCCGCTTCGTGCTCATCGGCATCGGCATCTCGGTGGCCCTGGGCTCGCTGTCCCGGCTGTTCCTGACCAAGGGCGACTATCTGGTGGCCCAGCAGGCCAAGGTCTGGCTCACCGGGTCGCTCAACGGCCGCGGTTACGAGCAGGCCGCGCCGCTCGCCATGGCGCTGCTGCTGCCCGTGGTGCCGCTGCTGTGGGCGGCGCGGGCGCGGCGCGGGGTGTCGCTCGACGACGACACGGCCACCGCGCTCGGCATCCGGCTGGACCGGGTCCGGCTGGGGCTGAGCGCGATCGGGGTGGTGCTCGCGTCCGTCGCCACGGGCGCCGCCGGCCCGGTGGACTTCGTGGCGCTGCTGGCGCCGCAGATCGCCCGTCGGCTCGCCCGCACCGAGCAGCCTCCGCTGGTGTGCTCGGCCCTGACCGGGGCGCTCGTGGTGGTCGTCGCGGACCTGCTGGCCCGCAGGCTGTTCTCGCCGATCGAGCTGCCGGTCGGCGTGTTCACCGCCCTGGTGGGCGCCCCGTATCTGATGTGGCTGCTCATCCGCACCCGTAGCCGTTCCGGAGGCACCGCGTGACCGACAACCGCCTGACCGCGCGGGGGCTCACCCTCGCGTACGAGGACCGCACGGTCGTCGACGACCTCGACCTGGAGATCCCGCACGGGAAGGTCACGGTGATCGTCGGCCCCAACGCGTGCGGCAAGTCCACCCTGTTGCGGGCGCTCGGCCGGCTGCTGCGGCCGCGGCGCGGGGCCGTGCTGCTGGACGGCACCGAGCTGTCCCGGCTGCCCACCAAGCGGATCGCCCAGGCGATCGGGCTGCTGCCGCAGACGCCGGTGCCGCCGGAGGGGATCACGGTGGCGGACCTGGTCTCGCGCGGGCGGCAGCCGCACCAGAAGTGGTGGCAGCAGTGGTCGGAGGCGGACGAACGGGCCGTCGGCGAGGCGATGGAGCGCACCGGGACCGCCGACCTCGCGGACCGCCCCGTCGACGAGCTCTCCGGCGGCCAGCGGCAGCGGGTGTGGATCGCCATGGCGCTGGCCCAGGACACCGACCTGCTGCTGCTCGACGAGCCGACGACCTATCTCGACATCGCCCACCAGGTGGAGGTGCTGGACCTGGTGCGGCAGCTCAACCACGACCGCGGCCGCACCGTGGTCGCGGTCCTGCACGACCTGAACCAGGCGGCGCGCTACGCCGACCATCTGATCGCCATGCGGGGCGGCCGGATCGTGGCGCAGGGCGCGCCGGGTGACATCGTGACGGCCGAGCTGGTGCGGGAGGTGTTCGGGCTGGCCTCGGTCGTCGTACCGGATCCGGTGACCGGCGATCCGCTCGTGGTGCCGGGCGCCCCGCGGCGGTCGGGGGACGGGGGCGCTGCTACCGCAGCAGCCACAGGCCACATAAGGTAAGCCTCGCCTAAGAACTTGCATGACAGGAGCCTTGCCATGTCCTACCGACGTCGCGGTACCGCCGCCGTCGCCCTCGCCGTCGCCGCCGCGCTCTCCCTCGCGGCCTGCGGCTCCTCCGGCAGCGGGAAGGAAGGCGACGGCGGGCAGGGCGGCAAGAAGTCCGTCTCCAAGGACGGCAAGGACTTCGCGAGCGCGGCCGAGAAGACCGCCGCGATGGGCACGGACGCCAAGCCCGGCGAGTGGCCGCGCACCATCGACCACGCCATGGGCAGCACCGAGATCAAGGCCCAGCCGAAGCGAGTGGTCGTGCTGGACGTCGGCGAGCTGGACAACGTGGTGTCGCTCGGCATCAAGCCGGTCGGCCTGGCACCCACCGAAGGCTCCCCGGAGCTGCCCTCCTACCTGAAGAAGGAGGCGGGCGACCCGAAGAACGTCGGCACCATCAACAACCTCAACCTCGAGGCCATCGCCGCGCTCAAGCCCGATCTGATCCTCGGCAGCCAGCTGCGCGCCGCCGACAAGTACGACGAGCTGTCGAAGATCGCGCCGACCGTGTTCTCCATCCGCCCCGGCTTCACCTGGAAGCAGAACTACCTCCTCAACGCCGCCGCGCTCGACAAGACGGCCAAGGCGAAGGAGGAACTCGCCGACTACGACAAGAAGGTCAAGGCGCTGGGCAGGAAGCTGGGCGCCGAGAAGCCGACCGTCACCATGCTCCGGTTCCTGCCCGACGGCGTGATCCGCCTCTACGCCAACGCCTCGTTCATCGGCACGATCCTCAAGGACGCGGGCATTCCGCGCCCGAAGAACCAGGACATCGAGGACCTCGCCGCCGAGATCAGCGCCGAGAACATCGACCAGGCCGACGCCGACTACATCTTCACCGGCGTCTACGGCGACCCGAAGGCCACGGACCGCTCCAAGGCGCAGGGCAATCCACTGTGGAAGAACCTGAAGGCGGTCAAGGCCGGCCACGCCTACGACGTCCCGGACGAGACCTGGTACCTGGGCCTCGGGGTGATGGCGGCGGGCGAGGTCGTGGCGGACCTGGAGCGGCACCTCACCGCTTAGGCCCACCGGACAGGGCCTAACGCCCGGCCGGGGGCGGCGTCCTGGCGTCGCCCTCCGCCGCGCCCAGCCTGCTGTGCGCGCGCCCGTACAGGAAGTACAGGACGAAGCCGATCGCCATCCACACCCCGAACCGCACCCAGGTCTCGGTGGGCAGATTCAGCATCAGCCACACCGAGGCGGCGATCGAGGCCACCGGCAGTACGGGCACCCAGGGGGCGCGGAAGGCGCGGGGCAGGTCGGGGCGGGTGCGGCGCAGCACGAGGACGCCGAGGGCGACCACCACGAAGGCGAAGAGGGTGCCGATGTTCACCAGCGCCGCCAGCTCGGAGATGCTGGTGAACCCGGCCACGACGGCGATGACGACGCCGAGCACGATCGTCGAGCGGTACGGCGTGGCGTACTTCGGGTGGACCTTCGAGAACATCCTGGGCAGCAGTCCGTCGCGGCTCATCGCGAAGAAGACGCGGGTCTGCCCGAGCAGCAGGATCATGCAGACGGTGATGAGCCCGATGGCCGCGCCGAAGCTGATCAGGCCCGCGTAGAAGGGGTGCCCGGTCGCCTTGAAGGCGTCGGCCAGCGGGGCGTCCACCGACAGTCGGGTGTACTTCTGCATGCCGGTGACCACCACCGACACCGCGACGTACAGCACGGTGCAGATGAAGAGCGAGCCGAGGATGCCGCGCGGCATGTCCCGCTGCGGGTTCCTGGTCTCCTCGGCCGTGGTGGCCACGATGTCGAAGCCGATGAAGGCGAAGAAGACCACGGCGGCGGCGGTGAAGATGCCCTGGACGCCGAAGGTGGTCTGCTGGTAGCCGAACATCACCTCGATCAGCGGGGCCTTGAGCCCCTCGCTGGAGACCGTGCCCCGGGCCTCGGGGATGAAGGGGTGGTAGTTGTCGGTGTTGATGAAGAAGGCTCCGGCGATGATGACGAGCAGCACCACGGTCACCTTCACCGCCACCACGACGGCGGTGATGTGGGCGGACAGCTTCATGCCCAGGACCAGGATCGCGGTCAGCAGCAGCACCAGCAGGAAGGCGAGGATGTCGAAGCCGAAGCCGTGGGCCGCGTCGGGGCCGGACAGCGCGGCCGGCAGGTGCCATCCGATGTTGTCCAGCAGCGAGCGCACATAGCCGGACCAGCCGACCGCCACCACGGCGGTGGCCAGGGCGAATTCCAGGACCAGGTCCCAGCCGATGATCCAGGCGGGCAGTTCGCCGAGCGAGGCGTACGAGAAGGTGTACGCGGAGCCGGCCACCGGCACGGTGGAGGCGAACTCGGCGTAGCACAGCGCGGCCAGCGCGCAGGCGATCCCGGCGGCCACGAAGGCGAGCGCGGTCGCGGGGCCCGCCTGTTGTTTGGCGACGGCTCCGGTCAGTACGAAGATGCCGGTGCCGATGATGACGCCGACGCCGAAGACGGTCAGGTCGAGGGCGGACAGCGTCCTGGTCAGGGCGTGCTCGGGCTCCTCGGTGTCCCGGATGGACTGCTCCACGGACTTGGTCCGGAACAGGCCTCCGCGACCCCTGGCCCCGCCCCTGCCCCCGCCCCTGTCTCCGCCCCTGTCTCCGGCGCCCCCGCTGCTGGGTTCTCTCGTGTTCACCGCGCCACCTCCACACCTGCCCGTGCGCGACATGGTTCTGCTAACCGGACATCGGGGATGTATGCACACTCTCGGGCATGACGGATTCACCCGATAGGGGCAGAAAGGCTCGGAAAAGTACTGGGCCGGTCGGAGCACCGCGCGTGTCGCGCGGTGCTCCGACCGGCCCGGCAAAGAAACCAGCCCTACGGAACCCGGCCCGCTACGGAAGCCAGTCCGGCGCGGAGCCCAGCCCGCTACAGAACTCGGCCCGCCGCGGAACCCGGCCCGCTACGGAACCCGGCCCGGCGCGGAGGTCAGTCGCGTACGGGCTCGGCGGCGGTGGGCGCCTTCGGCGCGGCCCCCGGCCCGGTGCGCTCGGCGGACCGGCCCGCCTCGGCCGACTCGGCGGACTGGGCCGCGTCGCTCTCGTAGCGTCCGCCGATCCTGGACACCAGGCCGGTGACCTGGCGGGCGATGTCGGGGGCGGTCAGCCCGATCTCCGCCATGACCTCCTTGCGGGAGGCGTGGTCGAGGAAGCGCGGCGGGATGCCGAAGTCGCGCAGCGGCATGTCGACCCCGGAGTCGCGCAGCGCCTGCGCGATGGCGGAGCCCACGCCGCCCACCCGGATGTTGTCCTCGACGGTGACCACGACGCGGTGGCGCTCGGCGAGCGCGGGCAGCTCCTCGTCCACCGGCTTGACCCAGCGCGGGTCCACCACCGTGGTCGAAATGCCCTGCTTGTCCAGAAGGTCCGCTACTTCCAGGCACATCGGGGCCAGCGCGCCGACCGACACCAGCAGAACGTCCGGCCGCTCCGCGTCCGCCGGGGCGGGCTCGCGCAGCACGTCCATGCCGCCGATCCGGCCCACCGCGCGCACCGCCGGGCCGACCGCGCCCTTGGAGTAGCGCACCACCGTGGGGGCGTCCGCCACCTCCACGGCCTCGCGCAGCTGGGCGCGGACCTGATCGGCGTCGCGCGGGGCGGCGATCCGCAGGCCCGGGACGACCTGGAGCAGCGACAGGTCCCACATGCCGTTGTGCGAGGCGCCGTCGGTGCCGGTGATCCCGGCCCGGTCGAGCACGAAGGTCACCCCGCACCTGTGCAGCGCCACATCCATCAGGACCTGGTCGAAGGCGCGGTTGAGGAAGGTGGCGTAGACCGCGAAGACCGGGTGCAGCCCACCGGTGGCCAGGCCCGCCGCCGAGACGGCCGCGTGCTGCTCGGCGATGCCGACGTCGAAGACCCGGTCCGGGAAGCGCTCGGCGAACTTGGTGAGGCCCACCGGGTGCAGCATCGCCGCGGTGATCGCGACGATGTCCTCGCGCTCCTCGCCGAGCCGGACCATCTCCTCGCCGAAGACCGAGGTCCAGTCGGCGCCGGCCGCGGTGACGGGCAGCCCGGTGTCGGGGTGGATCGGGCCGATGCCGTGGAAGCGGTCGGTCTCGTCCTGCTCGGCCGGGGTGTAGCCGCGCCCCTTCTCGGTGAGGCAGTGCACGATGACCGGGCCGCCGAAACGCTTCGCCCGCTGCAGCGCGGACTCCAGCGCCTCGATGTCGTGGCCGTCGATCGGGCCCACGTACTTCAGCCCCAGGTCCTCGAACATGCCCTGCGGGGCGATGAAGTCCTTGAGCCCCTTCTTGGCGCCGTGCAGCGTCTCGTACAGCGGCCGGCCGACCACCGGGGTGCGCTCCAGGATGTCCTTGCCGCGGGCAAGGAAGCGCTCGTAGCCGTCGGTGGTGCGGAGGGTGGCCAGGTGGTTCGCCAGGCCGCCGATGGTCGGCGAGTACGACCGCTCGTTGTCGTTCACGACGATGACCAGCGGGCGGTTCTTGGCCGCGGCGATGTTGTTGAGCGCCTCCCAGGCCATGCCGCCGGTGAGCGCGCCGTCCCCGATGACCGCGACCACGTGGTCCTGCTTGCCCAGCAGCTCGTTGGCCTTGGCGAGCCCCTCGGCCCAGCCCAGCACGGTGGAGGCGTGGCTGTTCTCGATGACGTCGTGCTCGGACTCGGCCCGCGAGGGGTAGCCGGACAGCCCGCCCTTGCTCTTCAGCTTGGAGAAGTCCTGGCGTCCGGTGAGGAGTTTGTGGACGTACGACTGGTGGCCGGTGTCCAGCAGCACCTTGTCCCGGGGCGAGTCGAAGACCCGGTGCAGGGCGATGGTGAGCTCCACCACGCCGAGATTGGGCCCCAGGTGGCCACCGGTCTTCGAGACGGCGTCGACGAGGAAGGTGCGGATCTCCGCGGCCAGCTGGTCCAGCTGCTCCGGAGTGAGCCGGTCCAGATCACGCGGTCCCCTGATGTGGGTCAGCAGCACCCGTGCCTCCTCGCTGTCGAGCGTCTTCGTCGAGCCTTACCGGTCCGCCCGAGTCTAATGTTCCGGCCGGGCGGCCATACGCCGGTCCATGCGATCCGCGTCACGCGGACGGCGGCAAAAACACCCGTGCCCGGCACCGTCTGCACCAGACGGCACCGGACACGTGAGGTTGGGCACAGGCGAGCCGGGCCGCGAAGGGCCTCAGCCGCGCCCCGCCGAGCGCTGCGTCCTGCGCGACACCGAGTCGATCACGACCGCGGCCAGCAGCACCGCGCCGGTGATCATGTACTGCACGGAGTTCGCGACGCCCAGCAGGCTCATGCCGGACGCGATGGAGCCGATGACCAGCATGCCCAGCAGCGCCGACCAGACCGAGCCACGGCCGCCGAAGAGGCTGGTGCCGCCGATGACCGCGGCGGCGATCGCCTCCATCAGCAGGTTGCCGGTGCCGGCCTGCTGGCTCGCCGAACCGATCCGGGAGGCGATCATGATTCCGCCGAACGCGGCCATGAACCCGGACAGGGCGAACACCGAGATCCGCACCGCCACCACGTTGATGCCCGCGCGGCGGGCGGCCTCGACGCTGCCGCCCAGCGCGATCACCTTGCGCCCGTACGAGGTGCGGCGCACCACGAAGTCGAGCACGAGCAGCACCACCACGAGGATGACGGGCGCCAGCGGCAGGCCCATGTACTCGTTGAGCCGCCAGGCCGCCGCGTACGCGATGACCGCCAGCACCGCGGTGCGCACCAGGATCTCGCTCAGCGGCCGGGAGGGTATGCCGGCCGCCTTGCGGCGCCTGGCCCCCAGGAACTGGGCCAGGAAGAACACGGCCACGGCGACCGTCGCCGCCCCGTACGCGGCGATCAGCTGCGAGAAGTAGTGGCTGGACAGGGTCTGCACAAAGCCGTCGTCGTCGAGGTCGATGGTGCCGGTGGTGCCCAGCACCTGGAGCATCAGCCCGTTCCAGGCCAGCAGCCCGGCGAGGGTGACCACGAAGGCCGGGACGCCGATCTTGGCGAAGAAGAAGCCGTGCAGCGCGCCCAGGGCGGCGCCGAGGGCCAGCGCGATCAGCACCGCGAGCCCCTCGGGCACCCCGTGCCGGGTCGTGAGCACCGCCATGGTGGCCGCGGCCAGGCCGCTGAGCGAGCCGACGGACAGGTCGATCTCGCCGAGCAGCAGCACGAAGACGATGCCGACGGAGATCAGGCCGGTGCCGACGATGAGGATCGACAGGTCGGAGAGGTTCTTGGGCGACAGGAAGGCGTCGTCCTTGAACTGGTAGACGGCCCAGATCACGGCGATGCCGACGATGACCGGGAGCGCGCCCAGCTCACCGCTGCGCAGCTTGCGGCCGAACTCCTGGACGTAGCCGCGGAAGCCTTCCTGACGCACCAGCAGCCGGGGGTCCACCGCGGTGATCGCGTCCCCCGCGACCGGGGCCGCGTCCGGCGGGCCGTCGCCGTTGGTCTTGTCGATTTCGGTGGTCACTTGGCGGCCTCCGCGTTACGCGCCTTGCGGCGGGTCACGGCGTTGTCCGTGGCGCCGGTGATGGCAGAGATGATCTCTTCTTGAGAGGTGGTCTTCACATCGAAGGTGCCGTTGTTGCGGCCGAGCCGCAGCACCGCGACCCGGTCCGCCACGGCCTTCACATCGGCCATGTTGTGGCTGATGAGGACGACCGCGAGGCCGCGCTCGCGCAGCCGCTCCACCAGGTCGAGGACCTGCGCGGTCTGCTCCACGCCGAGGGCCGCGGTCGGCTCGTCGAGGATCACCAGCTTGGGCTCGCCGAGCATCGAGCGGGCGATGGCGACGGTCTGCCGCTGGCCGCCGGACAGCGAGGCGATCGGGATCCGCACGCTGGGGATGCGGATGGACAGGGTCTGCAGCAGCTCGCGGGAGCGGCGCTCCATCTCGACCTCGTCGAGCACCCCGGCGCGCCGGATCTCGCGGCCGAGGAAGAGATTGCCGACCACGTCGATGTTGTCGCACAGGGCGAGGTCCTGGTACACGGTGGCGATGCCCAGTTCCTGGGCGTCGTGCGGGCGGGTGACCTGGACCGGCCTGCCCTCCCACTCGACGACGCCCTCGTCGGCGGGGCCGACTCCGGCGATCGCCTTGACGAGGGTCGACTTGCCGGCGCCGTTGTCGCCCACCAGGGCGACCACTTCACCGGCGTGGACCTCCAGATGTATGTCCGTCAGCGCCTGGACGGCGCCGAACCGCTTGGAGATCCCGCGCAACGCCAACACGGGTTCGTTCGGCACGATGGCCATCTCCGATCTGAGCAGGGGCGGGCCCCTGCGGTGTAACGGAGGGGAGAGAGCGCTCTCCCCCCGGTGGGGGTGGTATCGACGGAGGGGGCGGGCCGCCCGTGGGCCACGGGCGGCCGGGGCCGCGCTACTTGATGCCGAGCTTGTCGCACTCGGCCTTGTACTTGGCCGTGCAGATGTCGGCGACCTTGTACAGGCCGTCCTTGACCACGGTGTCCTTGATGTTGTCCTTGGTCATCGACACCGGCGGGATCAGGGTCGCCGGGATCTTCTTGGTGGTCGGGCTGTCGGCCGTGGTCTCCGCCGGGACCTTCTCGCCGCGGCCGAGCGCGAGGGCCATCTTGGCCGCGGCCACCGCCTCCTGGCCATAGGGCTTGTACACGCTCATGTACTGCGTGCCCGCCAGCACCCGCTGGACGCCCGCGAGTTCTGCGTCCTGGCCGGTGACCGGGGGCAGCGGCTTGACCCCGCCGGCCTTGAGCGCGTTGATGGCGCCGCCGGCCATGGTGTCGTTGGCCGAGTAGACGCCGACGATGTTGTCCTTGCCGAGCGAGTTGATCGCACCGGTCATCGCCTTGTTGGCCTCGTCCGCGAGCCAGCGGTCGACGTCGTACTTCTTGCCGATGTCGACCTTGCCCTCCAGGACGGAGAGCGCGCCCTTCTTGAACAGGGCGGCGTTCGGGTCGGCCTCCCAGCCGTTGAGCATGACGATCTTGCCCGACTTGGCCTTGTCGCCGAGCGCCTTGAGCAGCGCCTCGCCCTGGACCTTGCCGACCGTCTCGTTGTCGAAGGAGGTGTACGCGGAGACCGGGCCCTCGGCGAGCCGGTCGTACGCGACGACCGGGATGCCGGCCTTGTCGGCCTTCTTGACCGAGCTGGAGATGGCCTTGGAGTCCACGGAGTCGAGGATGATCACGTCCACGTTCTTGGTGATCATCGAGTCGACCTGCTGCTGCTGGACGGAGGTGTCCGACTTGGCGTTGGCGTAGATCACCTTGCAGTCAGCGCAGTTCGCCTTGATCTCTTTCTCGATCAAGGGGTGGTCCATGGCTTCGTATCTGGCGGTCTGGTCTTCGGGAAGGAGCAGGCCGATGGTGAGCGGGCCGGTCTTCTTCTTTTTGTCGTCCTTGCTCTTGTCGGCTTCCTTGGCGGAGCCGCAGGCTGCGAGCGAGACCGCCATGGAGACGGCGGCCGTGGCGACGACGACGCGACGCATCGTTGCGTTCATGGTGGGGGTGACCTCCCTGACGAGGCCGCGTCATTGCGGCCGAGGTGGCTGGAAGTCAACTCGGCCGTCTGCATGGCGTCAAGAAGTAAATCCTTAACGAGATGGCAACGGTGCCATTCATTATCTGAGTGAACGCATGGTGAGTTGGGCGCCGATATCCCCGGAAGCCGATATTCCGATGCGGGCACAAACAAAAACCGGGGCCCCGGGTGCGGAGGGCACCCGGGGCCCCGGCTCACGCGCGGGCCCGTGGCCCCGCCCCGCTCGGGACGGGAACGTGCTCAGGTCAGGGTGGGTGTCCAGGCGGGGACCCGCCCGGCTGGCGCCGGCTGCCCGCTCGGTCAGAGGGAGGCCCCCGCTCGGGCCGGCGCGGGCGCGGCGCTCGAGTCGGAGACCCGCCGAGGGGTCAGGGGCCCGCTCCTGGCCAGGGGCCCGCTCAGGTCGGGCCGGCCGCCGCGCACCGGTCGGCGCGGGCTCGGCGCTCAGGTCAGCGCGGGCTCGGCGCTCCGGTCACGGTCCCGCTCAGGTCAGCGCGGGCGCGCCCGCCGACAGGGCGCCGTCGAGCAGTGTCGAGTCGCCCATCTCGCTCAGCACCAGCGCCAGCGCGCCCAGCACCTCGGCCCGGCCGCCCAGCGCTCCCGGCATCACCGACAGCCGGCGGGCCGCGCTCGGGATGGCGTACCGCGCCACCGACTCCCGGATCGGGCCGAGCACCAGCTCCCCCGCCTCGGCGAGATGGCCGCCCAGCACCACCCGGCTCGGGTTGATCAGGTTGCACAGGTTGGCCACGCCGCTGCCGATGTGCCGCCCCACGTCCGCGATCACCCGGCGGCAGCCGGGGTCGCCGTCCCGGGCCAGCTGCACCATGCGCTCCACGGTCAGGTCGGCGCCGTGGCTGGAGTACAGCAGCGGCAGCACGTACCGGGCCGCGGTGAACGTCTCCAGGCAGCCGCGGTTGCCGCAGCGGCACACCGGGCCGGACTCGTCCAGCGTGATGTGGCCGATCTCCCCGGCCGTGCCGCCGGGCCCGCGGTAGATCTGCCCGCTGATCACCAGGCCCGCGCCGACACCGTCGGCGACCTTGATGTACGCGAGGTCGGCGACCCCGCGCCCGGCCCCCCACACCAGCTCGCCGAGCGCGCCGAGGTTGGCGTCGTTGTCCACGTGCACCGGCACGCCCAGGCGCTCGGCCAGGTCGTCGCGCGGGTTGGTGCCCGCCCACCCCGGCAGGATCGCGGTCGAACCGAGCGTGCCGGTCTCGACGTCGATCGGGGCCGGCACGCCCAGGCCGACGCCCACCACCTTCTCCTGGCTGATGCCGGTCGCCGCGATCAGCCTGCTGACCAGGTGCTCGGCCCGGTCCAGGCCCTGCGAGGCGGAGGCGTCCACATCCAGCGGCTCGGACTCCTCGGCCAGCACCTGGTGGGCGAGGTTGCCGATGGCCACGCGCAGATGCGTGTGCCCGAAGTCCACCCCCACCACGATGCCCGCGTCCCCGCTCAGCGAGACGCTGCGCGCCCGGCGGCCGCCCGCGGAGGTCGGGGTGACCTCGACCGTGCCGCCGTCCTTGAGCTCACGGACGATGTTGGAGACGGTGGCCGCGGACAGCCCGGTGGTCCGGGCGATCTCCGCCTGGGTGAGCGAACCCGCCATACGCACCGCGCGTACCACCCGCTCGAGGTTGGCCCGGTGCAGCGACGACTGCGATCCCGGAGTCTCCACGCCCATCCACTCCTGCCTCCGCGGGCGGCACGACCGCCGCTCCGCCGGCCGGGCCGCAGCAGTGAGGCCCGGCTTGTCTCCAACATGTGAACTCTAAGCTGAGCCGCCTCGGTTGTCCCACGTCAAGTCCTTGACGGACCTTGACGGAGTCCGGTCGACTCCTTGATCGGATAAGTGCGCGCGAGGACGGCCCGTGGGCGATCACCGGTGAAACCCGGCGAGGCCCGCCGCCGCGCCGCGGTCCGCGCTCCGCCGTTCCGGTACGACATGAGGCTTCCCGTGGCCCGCACGCACAATCTCACGATCTCGATATCGCGCCAGCGTACGACGGGCGCGGCCGCGAAGTGCGGGGTGTCCAGCACCTGGGCTGCGGGCCCCGTCACACGCGCACCCGAGCCCCTGAAGAACAAGCCCCTGAAGACCGAGCCCTCAGCGGAACGCCCCCCCTGAAGACCGAGCCCTCAGAGAAGAAGGGGTACGAAGGTGGCGAGGTGCAGCCGCCCCAGCCCTCGGTCACGGTCCGCGACCACCAGCCGCTCGGCGCCCTCCTCCGCCGCGCCCCGCAGCGCGGCGGACAGCGCCCGCCACACCCCGGCGCAGCCGTGCCCCGGCGTGGCATGGCGCACCGTCGCTCCGGTCGCCTCCAGGGCCCCCGCCAGGTCGCACAGCCCTTCGCCCAGGACGTACGCGGTGCGTGGGCCGGGCGCGCGGTCGGGGGCCGGGGCGGAGGGTGGAGCCGGGGGTGGAGCGGGGGCCGCGGTCAGCGGCGGCAGGCAGTCCGCCGCCCCGGCCCGCTCCTCCGCCACCGCCCGAAGCGCCCAGTCGCCCGTCCCGCCGAGGGTCAGCACCGCCCCGGCCGCCGGGTCGAGCACGAACAGCGCGGCGTCGTCCAGGCCGCCGCCCCGGTGGATGCGGTCGAGGATCCTGAGTCCGCTGAACGGGGCGCCGACCCCCTGGTCGGCGAGGGAGAAGGCGCGCGGGTCGCCGGGGCAGGCGTCGGCGAGATAGCCGGCCACCAGGCCGGCGGGGGTCGCGTCGTACGCCTCGTGGGCCACCACCAGGTAGTCCAGCGGGCGGGGCGGCGACGCCCCCGGCGCCGGCCGCCCGTCCTGCCCGGGCGGGCCGGCCAGCAGCTCGCCGCCCATCTCCACGAAGGAGCGCCCGCCGGGCCGCGCGGGGAAGTCCAGCCCCCAGGTCCCGGCCAGGCGCAGCCCCGCCGCTGTCGCGTCCGCCATCCTCAGGCCATCCTCAGCGCTCGGCCGGGAGAGAGCGCATGAGGAAGTCGACCAGCGAGCCGACGGTCTCGAAGACGTCCGGCTCGATGGCGTCCGTGTCGACGACCACCCCCGCGTTGTCCTCCAGGTCGATCATCAGCTCGACGATGCTGGTGGAGTCGAGCCCCAGGTCCTCGAAGAGCCGCTTGTCCTCCTCCACCGGAGTGTCGGAGTACGGCACCATCGCCGCCACCGACCTGCCGATCGCCTCGACCATCTGCGCGCGGTCCATCCCGGGCCTCCCCTTGCTCACTGAACGAACTGGTGGTGTCGCTGCTTGCGCAGCAGGTCATCGGCGGTGTCCCGGTCGCGGACCAGCAGCGGCCGGCCCTCGTGGACCAGCACCTCGGCCGGGAATCCATGGCTGAGGAAGTGGCCGGGTGAGGCGCTCGGACCGTAGGCGCCCGACCGCAGCACGGCCAGGACGTCGCCCGGCGCGAGGCCGGGCAGCGGCACGGCGCGGGCGAGGGTGTCGTCCGGGGTGCACAGCGGGCCGGTGATGTGCCAGCGGCGCTCGGGCCCCGCGCCGCCGCCCGCGACCGCCGCGACGGGGAAGTTGCGGCGGGCGTAGGAGCCGACCCCGACCGCCGCCATGTGGTGGTGGGTGCCGCCGTCGGTGACGGCGAACGGGGTGCCGCGGGATTCCTTCACATACTGAACCCGCACCAGGTAGGCCCCGGCGCGGGCGGTGAGGAAGCGTCCGGACTCCAGCAGCAGCCGGGTGCCCGGACGGCGGCGCGTGAAGTCGCCCACGACGGGGGCGAGGCCCGCGCGCAGCGCGCCGAGGTCCAGGTCCCGCTCGCCGTCGAAGTACGCGACGCCGAGTCCGCCGCCGACGTCGACCGCCTCCAACTCGATGCCGGTGGCCGCCGCGACGCGTTCGGCGAGCGCGAGCACCTGGGCGGTGTTCTCCACGACCGCCGCCGCGTCGAGGATCCGGGTGCCGAGGTAGACGTGGACGCCCATCGGCACGGCGTGCATCAGCGCGCTCAACCGGTCTTTGCCGGAGAGCAGTTGTTCCTCGTCGATGCCGAACTGCCGGGGCTTGCCGCCCATGGCCAGCCGGGAGCCGGCCGCGGCGAAGGAGGGGTTGACGCGCAGCATCACCCGCTGGCGCAGCCCGGCCTGGCGCGCGGTGGCCTCGATGAGCTCGAGTTCCTGCCAGGACTCACACACGATGGCGTACACCCGGCCCTGGACGCAGGCGCGGATGTCGTCGGCGTTCTTGCCGGGGCCGAGGAAGATGATGTCCTCGGGGCGGGCGCCGGCCGTGCGGGCGGTGCGCAGCTCGACGAGCGAGGAGACCTCGGCGCGGGCGCCGTGGGCGAACAGCAGGGAGCAGACGCTGCTGTTGGGGTTGGCCTTCAGGGAGTAGAAGATCTCCACGGGGTGCGGCAGCGCGTCCGCGAGGGACCGGACCGCGCCCGCCAGCAGGTCGCCGTCGTAGACGTACAGCGGAGTGCCGTAGCGGTCCGCGAGGTCCGCGGCCCGGATGCCCTGGACGGCCTCAAAGCTCTCCATCGCTCCCTCTCTCGCTCCCCGGATCGCCGACCGGACCGCCGCCCGGACCGCCGACCGGCCCACCGAGCGGACCGCCGTCCCGCGCGCTGTCCCGTTCCAGGACCGCCGCGCCGAAGGTGGCGCCGAGGCCGACGGCGGCCAGCACATACCGGTCGCCGGGCGCGAGCCGCCCGGAGGCGCGCAGCGAGGCGAGGTTGAGGTACGGGTCGGCGCAGTTGGCGTGGCCCAGGCGCGGCAGGTTGTCGAGGAAGACCTGGGAGTAGGGCAGGCCCAGCTCCTTGGCCACGCCTTTCCAGGACAGGCGGTTGACGTTGTGCGGGACGATCCACCGTATGCCGTCGAGCCCGGTCCCCGCCTCCTCCAGCGCCTCCCCGATCACGGCGGCCAGGGCGGGCGCGTAGAGCCGGGTGTACTCGCGCTCCCGGTCGGGGTCCGCGCCGCCGAAGCCGCGGTAGAACCTGCCGTACGTGCGGAAGGCGGAGCCGAGCAGCCGGTCCCCGGGCACCCCGGGTCCGACCAGGCACGCGGCGGCGGCGTCGGCGACGACCGCGACGCCGGGGATGGTGGCCTGCTCGGGTCGGGCCACCCGGTCGCCGGTGAGCACCAGCGCGCTCCCGCCCTCGTCGGACAGCGTCTGCCCGGCCAGGAAGAGCGCGAACAGCCCGGCGGCGCAGTTCATCTGGCCGACGGAGAAGGCGGGGGCGTGGTCGAGGCCGAGCGCGGTGCGGACGCCGTCGAGCAGCCGGGGCCCGGCCGGGTCGGCCTCCTCGTGGGTGTGCGCGTACAGCACGTGGCGCACCGCGCGCGGGTCGGTGCCGCGCAGGGCCTCGCGGCCCGCGGCGGTGAGCATGTCGGCGAGCGAGTGGCCGGTGCTTCTGGGGATGTCGCGGAAGCCGAGGTAGTCGCGGTAGAAGCGGGCCTTGGCGTCGGGGAGGCCGGCGGCCGCGGTGGCCTCGGCGACCGTGAGCGCGGTGGGCGGGACGAAGGTGCCGACGGGCCCCAGGCGCATCGGGGTCACCCGGCCCCGCCCGCGGGCACGGCGCCCGAGCGGGCGTAGTCCTGGGCCAGCCGGAGCCGTTGGATGTCGCCGGTGCCCTCCATGAGTTCCAGCGCGGCGGCGTCGCGGGTCCACTTCTCCAGCAGCGGGTGGTCCAGCAGCGCGCCGCGCCCGAGGAGGGCGGGCAGCCGGTGGGTGACGTCCCGGACCAGCCGGATCGCCTCCAGCTTGCACAGGGCGGAGGCGTCGCCGCGGGCCCCGTCCGCCTCGACGAGGAGCGCGGTGCGGTGGACGAGGCGGGCGGCGGCCGCGAGGCGCAGCGAAACCGTCTCCAGCGCCCGCCGCTCGGCCGGGGTCGGGGTCCCGCGCTCGGCGCTCACGTAGTCGTACACGGCGCCGGCGAGGCCGACGGCGGTCGCGGCGATCTGCACCCGCGCCCCGTAGAAGGCGGTGACCGCGCCCCACATGCCCCGGCGGGTGGCGGGCAGATGGGCGCCGAGCAGGCGGTCCCGGGCGACCGGCACCGCGTCGAAGGTCATTTCGCTGATGCGGGCGCCCCGCAGCCCGATCATGTCGAGCGGCTCGCCGTGGGCGCCGGGCGCCGGGAGGTCCAGGACGACGGCGCGCACGCCCAGGGGCGAGGTGCCGGTCTGGGCGAACACGACGCCGACGCCGGCGCGCGAGCCGTTCCCGACGTATTTCTTGGCGCCGCTCAGCAGCCAGTCGCCGGTGCGGTCGGCGGGGTCCGCGGGGGTCAGGGTGGTCTGCATGCGGGTGGCGTCGCTGCCCGCCTGGGGCTCGGTGATGGCACAGAACGCCCAGGTGGCGCCGTCGGCGACGCGCTCGTAGAAGGCGGCCTGTTGGCGTTCGTCGCCCATGGTGCGGACGACGACCCCGGCGAGGGCGGGGGCGGGCCCGGCGAACATGGCGCCCGCGTCGCCACGCGCCAGCTCCATGGAACAGATCATCTGGCCGAGGAAGTCCTGCGGCAGGTCCCGCACCGCGGCCCGGGCCCGCGCGTCCTGGAACCGCTTCGGGATGCCCATGGAGCGGAAGAGGCGGAAGGCGGGGTTGTCCAGGTGGTCGTCCATGCGGGCCGGGTCGGCGTCGATGGCGAGGGCGGCCTCCCGCAGGGCGGGGGCGAGTGCGCGGGCGTGGTCGCGCAGGCGCTCGTGCGCGGCGTCCAGGGCCGGGTCCGTCACGACCGTCCCTCTCCGGGGTCTCGCGGCGACGGCGCCCACAGGCTGCCGACGTACGCCGAGACGTACAGCGAGCGCACGGGGTGGTCGGCCAGATAGCCGGCGCCGCCGAACAGGTTCGTCAGGGCCGCGTCGGCCTCATCGAGGCGCCGGTGCAGCTCGTGGGCGGCGTGCGGATCGGCGCCCGAGGTGGTCAGCAGCAGTTCGCAGGCCCGGACGGCGGCGACGCAGTCGGCGACCTTGGCGCGTACCAACTGCCGCTCGAGCAGCGGCCGGTCGCCGGAGCGCCGCCCGGCCACATGGGCCACCGCGCGCTCCAGCAGCGCCTCGGCGAGCCCGGCGCGCAGCGCGGCGAACAGCGTCCCGGCCAGGTCGAGCCGGTCCTGGGCGCTCCGGGGGCCGGGCCCCGGCGGGGCGCTCCCGGGGTCGGGCCCCGGCCCGGCGGTGTCGTCGGGGACGACCCGCAGCACCTCAAGCCCCTCGCGCTCGGCCAGTTCATGGCGCGGGCCGGGCCGTACGGTGGCCCGCTCGGCGGGCACCACGCGCCCGGCGAGCAGCCAGCCGCGCAGGTCGGGGGCCGTGCGGCCGGGAAGGACGCACAGGCCCCCGTCGGAGCAGGGAGCGGTGAAGTCCAGATGCCGCACGGCACGCGCCAGAGCCGCCGAGAGGCCGCTCTCGCGGGCGGTGCGCAGGACGTCCAGGGCGGCGGGGAGGGAATCCGCTCCGGGGGCCGTTACGGGGTCCGCCAGGGGTTCCGCCGCAGCGTCTGCCACGGGGGGCGTTTCGGAGGTCGTTTCGGGATCTTTGGCGGGCAATTCCGCAGCTTTTGCCGCCATATCCCCCAGCCCCATATACCCCAGCCCCCGTGATGGTCAATCGTGCGGCAAGACCCTAGGAGCAGCCAAGATCCGCGTCAAGACCTTGACACCCGATGGCGTATCCACTTCGATCCGGACCATGCGAAAGTCCTCCGCGGAGCAGAGCGTTCTAGCGGCACTGCGACAGGTTTTGGGACGCGGCGAGCTGTCCGGTGTCGACTCCGGCACCCTGCTCTTCGAGGACCTCGGTCTGGATTCCACCTCGGTTATCGAGCTGCTCATGCTCATCGAGACCGAGACCGGCGCCGAATTCGATACGGAAAGCCTGGAACTGGAGCATTTCGCCAGCGTCGGAACGCTCACGGAGTTCGTGAGTTCGCATGGCTAGCGGCGGCGGACCGGACGCCCGGCACGGACTGCACCGCCACTTCCTGAACTCGGCGCGCACCCACCCGGACCGGCCCGCGCTGCGGGTCGGGGACCGCGGCTGGACCTACGCGGAGGTGCACCGGACCGCGCTGTCCTGGGCCTCGGCCCTGGTGGAGGCGGCCGGGGGCAGGCCGACCGCGGTCGGCGTGCTGGCCGAGCGGGGCGAGGTGGCGTACGTCGGCGTCCTGGCCGCGATGTACGCGGGGGCCGCGGCGATGCCGCTGAATGTGGAATTCCCCGCGGCGCGCACCGATGCCATGCTGCGGGTCGCCCGCCCGGCCGTGGTCCTCGCGGACGACCGGGGGGCGGGGATCCTCGCCGAGCTGGCCGATCATCCCCCCGTGGTGCGGGCCGAGACGTTGAAAACACTCGGCGCCAATACCCGAGAACCCGCCGAAGGCGGCGAAAGCACCCCGGGTGAAAGCACCGCGGGTGGAAATCGCCCGGCGGAAAATCCGGGCGGGGCCGTGCCGTTCGAGCCGTGGCGCGTGGAACCGGACGACCGCGCGTACATCATGTTCACCTCCGGCTCCACCGGACGCCCGAAAGGCGTGCCCATCTCGCACCGGAATGCCGAGCACTTTCTGCGGTGTGTGCGGGAGCTCTACGACTTCGGGCCGCGGGACGTCTTCTCCCAGACCGTCGACATCACCTTCGACCCCCTGATCTTCGATCTGTTCGCCGCCTGGAGCGCGGGGGCGTGCGTCGCACGCGTCCCCGGCTTCGGCTACGCCGATCTCCCCGCGCTGGTGAACGAGCTCGGCATCACGGTCTGGTTCTCCGCCCCCAGCGCGATCTCCGTCGTCCGCAGGACGCGGCGGCTCACCGACGGGGCCATGCCCGGTCTGCGCTGGAGCTTCTTCGCCGGCGAGGCGCTGATGGAGCACGACGCGGCCGACTGGCAGCGGGCCGCCCCCGGGTCCACCGTGGTGAACCTGTACGGGCCCACGGAAGTCACCATGAACTGCACCGTCCACGCCTGGCGCGCCACGGACGTCCTTCCCCCCGAGGCGCACGGCGCCGTGCCCATGGGCCGGCTCCACCCCGGGATGCGCGCCATGCTCCTCGACGCGGACGGCGCCCGCCACCCGGAGCGGGGCGAACTGTGCGTCGCCGGGCCGCAGGTGTTCGCGGGCTATCTCGACCCGGCGGACGACGCCGGGCGCTTCCTCGACCTCGACGGCGAGCGCTGGTACCGCACCGGCGACCTGGTCACCACGGCCCCCGACGGCACCCTGCTGTACTCGGGCCGGCTCGACCACCAGGTGCAGATCCGGGGCGTGCGGGTGGAGATCCCCGAGGTGGAGTGGGCGCTGCGGCGCTGCCCGGGCGTGGACGAGGCGGTGGTGGTGGCGGTGCCCGCGGGCAACACCCATGCCCTGCACGCCTTTTACACCGGGACCGCCACCGAGCGGGGGCCGGTCGTCGAAGCGCTCGGCACCCTGCTCCCCCGGGCCGCGATCCCGCGCGTCCTGAAGCGGGTGGCCCGCTTCCCGCTGAACGCCCACGGCAAGACCGACCGCAAGGCGCTGGCCGAACAGGCCACGCGGGAGGCCGGCCAGCGGGACACCCGGCAGCGGGAGACCGGGCAGCAGGAGGCCGGCCAGCGGGAGACCGGGCGGGAAGCGGAGCGGCATGCCCGCCGCTGACCTCGGCTCCGCGTCGCCGTCCGTCCTGCACGAGCTGCTCGACGCGGCGGCCCGCCGCCACCCTTCCCGCCCGGCCCTCACCCACGCCGGGCGGACCTGGGACTACGCCCGGCTGCGCGCGGCCTCCCTGCGCGCCGCCGCGTGGCTGCGCGAGCGGGGCGCCGGGCGTGGCGACCGGGTGCTGCTGGCCCTGCCGCCCGGACTCGCCACCGCCGCCCTGGTGTACGGCTGTTCGCGGGTCGGGGCCGCCTTCTGCGTGCTGCACGAGCAGGTCCACGGCCCGGCCCTGGCCCATGTCCGCGAGGACAGCGAGGCCGTCCTCCTGGTCACCGCGGGCGACGGCCCGCCGCCCCTGGACGCCCCCCTGAACGCCCTGGACGCACCCCTGGACGCTTTGGACGTTCTGGAAGAAGAAGCGCCCGAGGCCGGGGCCGACCCCGGGGAGGAGCGTGCCCGGGGCGCGGGCCCGCTGTCCGTGGACCCGGTCTGCCTGATCTACACCTCCGGCTCCACCGGTCCGCCCAAGGCCGTGGTGTCCACCCACGCGCAACTGCTGTTCGCCGCCCGGGCGATCCACGGCGAGCTGGCGTACACGCGCGACGACGTCGTCTACTGCGCGCTTCCGCTGTCCTTCGACTACGGCCTCTACCAGCTCTTCCTCAGCGCCCTGGCGGGCGCCCACCTGTGGCTCGGCAGCGCCTCGGACGTGGGCCCGGTCCTGGTGAAGAACCTGCGCCGCTCGGGCGCCACGGTGCTGCCCGTCGTCCCCTCGCTCGCGCAGGGCCTGGCCCGTATGCTGCCGCGCTACGGCACCGACGGCATACGGCTGCGGCTGCTCACCAACACCGGCTCGGCGATGCCCCCGGGGGTGCTCGCCGAGCTGCGGGCCGCGCTGCCCCGGATGCGGGTGCAGCTGATGTTCGGCCTGACGGAGTGCAAGCGGGTGGCCGTCATGCCGCCCGACGAGGACCTGCGCAGGCCCGGGGCGTGCGGCCGGGCGCTGCCCGGCACGGAGGTCTTCGTGGTGGACGACCGGGGGCGGCGGGTGGGCCCCGGCACCGTCGGGGAGATCGTGGTGCGCGGCCCGCATGTGATGGCGGGTTACTGGCGGCGCCCGGAGCAGACCGCGGAGCGGTTCCCGCGCGCCGAGGGCCTCTTCCCCGAGCTGCGCACCGGCGACTACGGCCATCTGGACGAGGACGGCTATCTGTACTTCTCCGGGCGCCGCGACGATCTGTACAAGCAGCGGGGGTTCCGGGTGAGCGCGGAGGAGGTGGAGACCGCGGCCCGCCGGGTGCCCGGGGTGCGCGGCGCCGCCGTGCTGCCGCCGGCGGGGGACGGCGAGGAGGCGGTGCTGTGCGTGGCGGGCTCCTCGCTGCGCCCCGGTGAGGTGCTGGCCGCGCTCAAGCGGGAGATCGAGCCGTACAAGATCCCCGCCCGCTGCCTGGTAATCCCGGAGCTGCCGCTGACCGGGCACGGCAAGACGGACCGCAAGGCGCTCAGGGCGATCGCCGCAGAATCCTGACGGAGGTCTTCACGGGCCCACCGTCGCCCGCCAGGAAGCACAGGTCCTCGTGGGGGCCGCAGATCTTCCACACCGTCCCCGCGACCGACCGGTGCGGCGGCCACCGCTCCCCGTCGAGCAGCCCGTATCCGGCCATGGTGACGAGGTAGTACGGGTCGGCGGGCAGCCAGCGGTCACCGCGGCGCACCTCGAGCCAGGCGTGCGGCAGGGGGAACGCTCCTGCCAGCAGCAGCCCGGTGGCCGGCCGTACGGCCGCCCCGGCGTCCTCCGCGACGCGCACCAGATAGGTGGTGCCGGCGCGGCAGTCGGCCAGCCGGGTCTCCGCCACGAACCCGGCGTCGCCCCGCAGCCCGTCGGGCACGAGGTAGTACTCCAGCCGTGCCGCCTCCGGCAGCACCGGCCCCAGCTCCCGCGCGCAGTCGGCCGCTTCCCCGTCCGCGTCCCCGTCCGCGTCCGCGTCCGGCGCGTTCTCGCCGGCGGACACCTGGAGGTCCGCCTCGAAGACATCGGGCCCCATCCGCCGCAGCGTGCCGGCCACCACGGCGGAGGCGAGCTGCGGCGAGGGCTCCAGCACCCCGGGCGCCCGTCCCTGGAACCGCGTCCGGTAGGTGGCGTCACGGACCTCCGCCGCGTTGAAGGGCTGGGCCGACAGCCGCACCTGCAGCCAGGCGGGGGACGGGATGCGCAGGCCGAGGCCGAGGTTCTTCAGGTCGAGGTCGTCGAAGCGGCGGTCCGCCCCGCCGCCCTCGTGCGCGAGGCCCAGGTCCAGCGCCTCGCCCAGCAGCGCCTCGTCGATCCGGTGCACCCGCGCCGCGGTGTCGGCGCTCACCGTGAACCGCCGCCAGCGGTGCGGGATCCGCCCGGCCCGCTCCAGCACGTCCTTGACCGCCTGTTCGCGGCTCATCGCTCACCTCGCAGGATGTCGCGCAGCGAGGACGCGTCGCGGCGCATCAGCGGGTCGGCTATCTCCACGGCCTCGTAGTTCCCGTCCTTCTCGACCACGTGCACGATCACCCGGGCCGTGTGGTCGCACGCGGCCACCTCGGCGCCGGAGGCGAAGGAGAGCACCCAGCCCAGGTCCGGGTCGCGGCACGCCCGCGTCAGGGGGCGTTCGTGCCCGGCGGCGAAGGCCCGTACGGGTTCGGGCAGCGGGCCGCTCACCGGGGCGAGGGCGCCGAGCGCGGCGAGGCCCGTGCGCTGCAGCAGGGCCACCTTCGCGGCCCGCCGGTGGAGCGGGTCCTCGCTGTCCTGGAGGAAGCGCTTCAGCACCTCGGTCTCCGCCTCGTTCCGGACGAAGCCGCCCGCGTAGCTGGAGGCCCGCACCCGGTAGACGTACGACGGCTCGGCCGGCTTGCTGACCCGCGCCCCCGCCGCGACCAGCCGCAGCCACAGGTCCCACTCCTCGCCGTACGCCACCTGGCGGTAGCCGCCGACCCGCTCGTACAGCTCGCGCGCGAACAGCGAGCCGACCACGACGTAGTTCTGCGCCAGCAGTTGGATCAGCTGGTCGCCCGGGAGCGGCAGCCCGCCCTTGGAGTACGTGGCGGGGCGGAACGGGCCCTGGCCGGTCCAGGTCAGCGGGCGCGGGCTGATCAGGCCGGGCGAGGCCGCGTACGTCTCGCTCATCGCGGCCACGTGGTGCGGCAGGACGAGGTCGTCGCCGTCCAGTTGGAGCACCAGGTCCGTCTCCAGCGCCTCGATGGCGGCCCGCCGCGCACCCCACACCCCCAGGCGCCCGGGGCCGCGGTTGCGCAGCAGGGTCAGCGGGAGGATGGCGCGCCAGCGCTCGACCAGCCGCACGGTGTCGTCGTCCGAGTGGTCGTCGACGACCACCACCTGGTCGGCGGGTGTGGTCTGCATGGCCAGGGAGCCGAGCGCCTGGTCGATGAACGCCGCGGAGTTCATCGCGGCGATCACCACCCCGACCGTCTCACCGGACATGGACCGGCAGCCGCTCGTCGGTGTCCCGCGGGTCCTGCGGGTCCTGCTGGTCCCGCGGGTGCTGTCGCTCGTCGGCGGCGGTCACCACCAGTTCCTCCATCCGGAAGAACAGTTCACGCAGGTCCGGCCGGGGCAGATACCGGGTGTCGGCGGCTATGCCGAGCACCCGCTCGCCGCGCGGGGAGGTGCGTACGTCGCAGTAGAGCTTGACCGAGGGCAGCCGGAACGGCTCGGCCCAGCGGAATGACGTCGCCACCGTGCCGGGGCCGGGCGCCGGGCGGCCGTCGCCGTCGCCGTCTTCCCGGGGCGGGGCGAGGGCGCCGAGGTCGTTGTGCAGCACCGACAGGTCCATCTGCTCGCCGCGCTCCCGGCCGACCTTCGCCACCAGCCGCTCCAGGCGGGCGGGGTCGTACTGGGCGCGGGCGTACCCGCGCAGCTTGGCGAGGTGGGCGGCGCGGACGCTGTCGTCGAACGAGGGGCCGCCGACGTCGAAGCACAGCAGCACGTCGGAGGCGAGCGGGGCCACCATGGCCTGCCGCTCGGCGCCGATCCGGTTCGCGAAGATGGTCTTGAGCACGCAGCGGGTCAGGCCCGCGCGGCGCGCGAGCAGGGTGCCGAGGGCCGCGAGGTAGACGGTCTCCTCACCGGCCCGGCAGCGCGCGGCCACCTCCCGCGCCGCCGCCTCCAGCCGCCCCGACCTGAACTCGCCGTGGGCCCACTCCGGCGGCCTCCCGGGAGCCCTGAGCGTCTCTCCGGGATCGGCGAGCGCCCTTCCGCCGTCGGGCAGCGCCCTTCCGGGGTCGGCGGCGGTGGGAAACATGGTCCGCGGCGCGCGCAGCAGCAGCGAGCGCTGGTACGCGGCGGCGCGGCGGTCCGCCGTGCGCCCGGCCGCCGACCGCTCGGCCACGGCGAGGTCGGCGGGCTGCGGCACGGGCCCGGCGGGTACGGCGGCGGCGTCGGCGAGCAGGGCCCTCGCCTGGCGTACGACGAGGCCGGCCGCCCAGCCGTCCACGGCCACGTGCGACAGGTAGAGCGCGAGGTGGCGCGGCCCGCCGGGCCCGGTCAGCACCGCGGCGCGCACGCCCCACTCCCGGGACAGGTCGAAGTCCGTGGCGGCGAGGGCGTCCAGGGCCGCGGCCGGGTCGTCGCCGTGGAGGACCCGGACCGCGAGCCGTCCCTCCCCCGCCACCTCCTGGTACGGGGCGGAGTCGGCGGTGCCGTCCCGGTAGAGGGTGCGCAGGCTCTCGTGGACGGTGACCAGCGCCCGTACCGCGTCGATCACGTCCGGCAGCGCGCGGCCCTCGGGCACCGGCAGCGACAGCCGCTGGTTGTAGTCGTAGTGGGCCCGGTCGGCCCGGCTCTGCAGCGCGCGGTAGATGACCTGCTGGCCCCAGGTGAGCGGGGCGCGCACGGCGCGCAGCCCACGGAACTCGATGACGACCTCTTCGCCCGCGCCGGTCAACGCTGCCTCAGCACGAAGTCCGCGATCCGGCCGACGGTCGAGAGGTTCTCCGGGGAGACCTCACCGTCGGGCACGTCGATCCCGTAGTTCCCCTGGAGCCAGACCAGCAGCTCCAGCATGGCCATCGAGTCGAAGTCGGGGATCTCCAGCAGGTTGGTGCCGGGGCCGGGCGGGGCCTCGGCCAGCGCGGGCACCACCACGGTGATCTGCCGGGCGATCTCCTCGACCAGGCTCTCGCGGTCCATCACGCGCTTCCTTCCTTCTCTCGCTCGGCCGCCGGCTCGGCTGCCGACTCGGTCGGCGGCCCGGCCACCGGCCCGGGTGCGGTCCGCGCTCCCGCCCGGCTCTGGGCGTGTGGGGAGAGGACCTTGCCGGTCGCCGAGCGGGGCAGTTCGGCGAGCACCTCGACCCGCCGGGGGATCTTGTGCTCCGCCAGCCGCTCCCGGCACCAGCCGATGAGCGCGTCGGCCGTGACCGGGCCGGGGGCCGCGACCCGGGCCACCGGCACCTGGCCCCGGCCGCCGTCCTCCGCCGCGAAGACCTGCGCCTCGGTGACGGCGGGGTGTTCGGCGAGCACCCGCTCCACCTCGACCGGATTGACCTTCTTCCCCCCGACGTTGACCATCCGGGCCAGCCGGCCGACCAGCCTGACCGAGCCGTCGGGGGCCAGCGTCGCCAGGTCCCCGGTGCGCAGCAGGTCCCCGTGCAGGGACAGCGGGCGCAGCCCGTCGGCATGGGCGTAGCCGTCGGCCAGCGAGTCGGTGGCCAGCAGGAGTTCGCCCGCGCCGTCCTCCTCGCCGACGTCAAGCAGGCTCGCCACGATGCCGGGCAGCGGCCGGCCGACATCCCCCGGGCGGTCGTGCGCCGGGTCGACCCGCTTGATGGTGATCGCGCCGGTCTCGGAGGAGCCGTAGTTGTTGAGCAGCGCGAAGCCGTGCGCCTTGGTGACCGCCTCCGCGGCGCCGGCGGGGATCGGCGCCCCGGCGGACACCGCGCGCTCCAGGCCGTCGAAGCGGGAGGCGGTGTCGGCCGCCATGAGCCGGTAGTGGAAGGGCAGGGCGATCAGGACCCGGGCCCCGGCGTCCCGGACGGCGGCCGCGAGCTGGGAGGGCACCAGGCGCGATCCGCACAGCGTCACCGGCGCCCCGCTGAGCAGCGGGGCGAGCATGCCCAGGGTGTATCCGTACGCGTGGACGACCGGCGCCGCGCACACCACAGGGGTGGTGGGGCCGTATTCGAGGAAGGCGGCGCACCGCAGCGCGTCCGCGAGCTGGGCGCGGGCCGACCGCACGGCGCCCGCGGGCTCGCCCGTCGAGCCGGAGGTGAGGAAGATGCCCGAGCGCGGGGAGCCGAAGGCGGGCCCTTCCGCCGCGCTCCCTCCCCCGCCCTCGCCGCCGCTGACGGAGACGACCACCGAGAGCCCGTCACGCTCCCATGTGGGCTTGGCGTCGGGGCCGGGGTCGGAGCCCGGGCCGGGGCCGGGGTCTGAGAGCAGCAGATGCGGCCCGAAGGCGGCGCCGATGCGGGCGTACTCCGCCTCGGTCTGGCCGGAGTCCAGGTGCACCAGCGGCACTTCGAGCAGATCGCAGGCCAGCGTCGCGACGAGCGTCAGCACGGGCCTGCTCGTACGGGCGGCCACCAGCCGCAGCGGCCCCCGCTCGCGAAGGCGCCCGGCCAGGTCCTCGGCCGCCCCCAGCAGCCCGTCCCAGCTCCAGGTCCGGCCGGTCTGCTCCCTGACGGCGACGCGGCGCGGATCGGCGATCCGGCCCGCGGTCTCCTCGCACAGCCCCGTGGACACCGCGGCTCCTCCCCGTTGTACGCCTCGTCGCGCCGGCCGCTTTCCGCTCGTGCGGCACCGCGGCTCCGCGGCGCGGCCAGGAATTCCGCCGCCGGGCGCGCAATTCCGTCGTCGGGGAATTGCGCGCCCGGAAACGGCGACGTGTCACCCGGGATCTCGCCGGGAAACTACCGGCACCTTACAGTCGCTCAGCGCGGGGGTGAGAGGGATCTGCGGCAACATCATCCGCGGATCGGGAATCGCCGGGAGACAAGCCGCCCCTCTTCGGACCGAAAGGGCCGAAGAGGGGCGGGGCTTACGAAACGGCTTGCGAAACGGCTTACGGCGCCGGTTACAGCGCAGGCAGGTCGCGGGTTACTTGAGCGCCCCCGCGGTCAGACCCGCCTGCACCTGGCGCTGGAAGACGATGTAGACGCCGAGCACCGGCAGCATCGCCAGGACCAGACCCGCGAACAGCGCGGACCAGTCGCCCTTGTACTGCTGGCTGGCCGCGAGCTGCACCAGCCCCTGCGTCAGCACCCGCTTGTCCTCATCCGTGGTGAGCACGGTGGGCAGCATGTACTGGTTCCACTGCCCGAGGAAGTTGAAGATGCCGACGCTGATCAGGCCCGGCTTCGCCATCGGCAGCATCACCTGGAAGAAGGTCCGGGTCTGCGAGGCCCCGTCGAGCATCGCCGCTTCCGCCACCGACGTGGGCAGCGTCTTGAAGAAGGACGTGAGGAAGAAGACGGTGAACGGCAGCGAATAGGCGATATAGACCAGAATCAGCCCGTGGAACGTGTTGAGCAGGCTCATGTTCCGCATGACGAAGAACAGCGGCACCAGCGCCAGGATGACCGGGAAGCTCATTCCGCCCACGAACAGGAAGTAGACGAAGCGCTTGCCGGGGAATTCGAAGCGGGCCAGGACGTAGGCCGCCATCGACCCCAGCAGCATCGTCCCGACCAGCGAGCACCCCACCACCAGGACGGTGTTGAGGAAGAAGTCGCCGATGTTCGACTTGCTCCAGGCCCGCGACCAGTTGTCGAAGTGCAGGCTGGACGGCAGGCCCCAGGGAGAGGTGAAGATCTCCTTGTCGGTCTTGAGCGAGCTCATCACCGCCCACAGCAGCGGCAGGGTGACCAGCAGTCCCCAGAGCACCAGCATGCCGTGCGAGAAGACGTTGAGGACCTTCCCCTCGCTGCTGATCCGGCCCTCGGGGGTGAAGCGCGGCGGGCGCTGCCCCTTGGCCGGGGGCGCCGCGCCGGGCGCCTCCTCCGTCTTCGTGGCGCCCGGGAGCTCCGAGGGCTGTGCTTGCGCGGTCACTGTGCTACCCCCAGGTCGGCGGAGATACGGCGGTTCCGGTGTGCGGTGGTGGGCCCCGTCATCAGTACTCCAGCCGCTCGCGCCGGCCGAGCCTGCCCACGATGACCGCGAAGATCAGGGTCACGATCAGCATCGCGACACCGATGGCCGTCGCGCGCCCGGCCTGCCCGTCACGGAACGTCTTGGTGTAGACCATGTAGCCCAGCACCTGAGTGGCATCCGCGGGTCCGCCGGGCCCCACGGTCATGATCTGCACGACGGCGAAGGCGTCCAGGGCGAGGATGCCCATGTAGATCCAGCCGGTCTGGACGGTGTCCCACAGCAGCGGCAGGGTGATCCTGAAGAAGGTCGTGATGCGGTTGGCGCCGTCCAGCAGCGCCGCCTCGTAGAAGTCCTTGGGAATGGCGCTCATTCCGGCGGAGAAGAGGACGACGTAGAAGCCGACGTTGCACCACACCATGACCACCATGAGGCACCACAGCGCGAGCTTGGGATCGGCGAGCCACTCCTGCTGAAGCGAATCCAGCCCGATTCCCCCGAGGAACGCGTTGAGCGCGCCGTTCCGCGGATTGTACGTGAACTGGAACAGCAGGGCGACGATCGCGATCGAGAGCACCTGCGGGAAGAAGTACACCACCTTGTAGATGCTCGACCCGCGCACCCCCGAGACGGCCGCGTTCTTCTTGCTGCGGCCGCCCACATTGAGCATGAAGGCGAAGAACAGCCCGAGCCCGAGCGTCACCAGCGGCACGACCAGCAGCAGGAGCACATTGTGCCCGACCGCTTTCCAGAAGAGGTCGTCGTGCAGGAGCCAGTCGTAGTTCTTGAACCCGACCATCTTGAAGTCGGAGCTCAGTCCGGTCCAGTCCGTGAAGGAGTAATAAATGGACTGGATGAACGGCGACACCACGAAGATCGCATAAATGACGACCGGCAGGGCAAGGAATCCCACAGGGAATCCGTACTGCCGGTACGCGCGCTCGAACTTCTGCCGCTTGGACAGCTTGACGCGCGGTGACCTGGCGCCCGGGTGCTTCCCACCCGGGACCTTCGCGACCACCGCCGTAGCCGACTGGTGCTTACCGTGCTGCATCTCTACCGACCTCGGTCTTCCCCTGCGGAAAACAGCCGCTGGTGACGCTCGGACCTCATCAGGCGTGCTTGTACTTCTTCACGGCGTCGTCCTTGGCCGTGTCGTCGGCGAACTTCTGGATCTTCTTGATCGCCTCGGCCGGGGTCATCCGGCCCGCCATCATCTCGCCCAGCGCGCCGACGCCGATCTGCTGCTTCTGCAGCGCCACGTACCAGTCCTGGAGACGCGGGTTGACGACGTTCTTGCCGGCCTTCTCCAGCGCCGCCTGAGCGGACGCCAGGCCCGGCGGCAGGGACAGCCCGTCGGTGCCGCCGTTGAGCGAGGTGAGCGAGGAGACCTGCTTGACGAAGTTCTTGGTGGACTTCTCGCCGAGCATGATGCGCAGCAGTTCCATGCCGCCCTCGGGGTTCTTCGCCGACTTGGGCACGATGAAGGGCTCCCCGCCGGAGGCCCAGATGGTGCCGAACGGCATCTTGTCGCCGCTGTCCAGGCTGGACGGCGCGCCGACGGACATCTGGAAGTCGTCCGGGGTGGTCTTCTTCGCCTCGTTCTCGACCCAGGAGCCGTTCGGGATGAACAGCGCCTTGCCCTGGTTCCAGGCGGTCTGCGACTCGATGTGGGTCAGGCCGGCGCTGCCCTTGAGGACGTAGCCCTTCTTGTACAGCTCGTAGTACGCCTCGAAGGCGGCCTTGACGGCCGGGTGCTTCCAGGCGTTCGGCTCCAGGTTGTCGATCGCGATCAGCGTCTCGGGGCCGCCGATCTTCGCGATGAAGGGGTAGAGGCTGAACGGCAGGTAGTACGGGTACTTGCCCGGGTACGTCCAGCCGGCGATGCCCTTCTTCTTCGCCTTCTCGCAGAGCTTGAGCATGTCGTCCCACGTCTCGGGGTACTCGGCGTCAAGCTTCTGGAGGTTGGTCTTGGAGTACCACACGCCGTACACGGTGTAGGCGTAGTACAGGATCCAGACCGACTTGCCGTCGAACTGGCCCATCTCCACGACACCGGGGCGCAGCGTGTCGCGCACCTTCTTGTTCGGGTCGTCCACCGAGGGGGCGTCCAGCAGCGGCGTCAGGTCGGTCAGCTGGTTCTTCGCGACCAGGGTGCCGAAGTCCATCTGCTCGGCGCCGGAGTTGTCGATCAGGTCCGGCGGGGTGCCGCCGTTGAACCGCGGCTGCAGGACCGTCTGGATCTTCTGGGTGGCGGAGTGCTTGATCTTGCCCTTGGTCTTCGGGAAAGCCTTCGCGTACTCGGCCTCGGCGTCCTTGGCGTACTTCTGGCCGAAACCACCGTCGAAAATGACGACGTCGAGCCCGGCGCTCTCATTGACGGCAAGCGGGTTCTTGGCGCTCTTCTCGCCCTTGTCGACCTTGTTTCCGTCGTCGTCACCGCCGCTCGCGCAGGCGGTCAGCGTGCTGATGGACGGCACGGCTACCAGTCCGAGCGCCGCGGACCGCTTGATCAGGTCGCGACGGCCGAAATCTGGGGTGGATCCCATGCTCAAGTCCTCGCCTTCGTCAGGACTCAGGCGGTGTAGCGGTTTCCCGTACATACTCGCCTCCGGCGAGGGGCCCGACACCGCGGGTCAGTTGAAGCGTGAATCGGAGTATTGCTGAGTGTGCGCCGGGGAGCACGGAGGCCCGCTAAGGCGGGCGCGACGTGGAGCCGCATGGCGGCCTCCCCCCGGGGCGACAGGTATAGTCCACTGGACCTCAAGTGGGCAAGATCGAAAGGTCATCGGGCCGGAGTCTTTCCCGAGTTGAGACCTGTCCGACATACCGTAGGGGACACAGCCCGTGCGGCACGCCGTCGTGCGCGGATACGATCGAAAGGCGGTCCCTGTGGTCCGGAAGCAATTCCCCTTCGCCTCCACGCTTGTCGTGGTCGCGACACTCGCGTCGATATCGGCGTGCGGCTCCGAAGGGGGCGGATCCTCCAGTGGAGACACCAAGGGCGGCGCCGCGATCGGGAAGGGCATGGCCCAGCTGCCGGTCGAGCCGACCGAGTCCCCCAGCCCCACCGAGGACCCGACGGACTACCCGACGGACGATCCCACGGACGAACCGACGGGCGGCGGCGGGCTGGTCACCTCGGACGCCAAGATGGGCACGTGCGGCTGGGGCTCGGACGGCATCCCGTACGCCAATGTGAAGATCACCAATTCGGACTCGACCACGTCCTACTACTCGCTGCTCGTCGGCTTCGTCGACTCCGACGGCACGGTGATCACCACCGGCATCGAGTCGGACCGCGCGGTCGCCGCGAACTCGACCAAGACCATCAAGGTCCTCGGGCTCAAGGCGGACTCGTCCAAGAAGGCCAAGCAGTGCCGGATCTCGCTCGGCACCAAGTCGAAGACCGCGTCCTGAGCCGCCGCTGAGGGTCCGGGAGCGGGAGCGGCCCCACCCCCACCGCGGCCGGTCCCCTCCTCCCGGCCGGTTCGCTCGACCTGGCCGGTTCCGCTTGCACCGGCCGGTTCCGCTTGCCCGGCCGGTTCCGCTTGCCCGACCCGTTTCGCTTGCCCGGCCCGTTTCCCTCGCCCCGGCCTGATTCCCTTGCCCCGGCGCCGGATTCCCCCAGCTTCGCGCGGCCCTCCTTGACACCGCCGGGCGCAGCCTCCCTACTTAACTCTGCCCTACGGAACTGACAACGTTGTCCAGCTCGTGGAGAGGCGGAGCATGCCACCGAGACCATCCAGACCAGGGCACATACTCCGACGACCGGCCGCCCTGGTGGCGGCCGTGGTGCTGACACTGACGGCCCAGGGCGCGGCGGCCGCCGCCCCGCACGGCGAGCCCGGCGCCGCGTCCGCCAAGTCGTCCTCCAAACCATCCTCCTCATCGTCCTTCGAGTCGTCCTTCGCATCGTCCTTCGAATCGAAGGACCCGCAGCCCGACTGGCGCAACACGGTCGAGACGGGGCCCGACGGCGAGAAGAAGACCTCCGGCGTCGACGGCGGCTACAGCAGCGGCATCCCCGGCAATGTCACCGACAAGGTCACCGCGGTCCGCGCCAGCGCGGAGAACGCCGGGGGCGGCGAGGTGAAGGAGAACCTCGTCGACGGCGAGACCACCACCAAGTGGCTCGCGTTCGAAAAGACCGCCTGGCTGGAATTCGACCTCAGCGACCCGGTCAAGGCCGTCCGCTACGCCCTCACCTCCGCCAATGACGCCCCCGGTCGCGACCCGGCCGACTGGACCCTCAAGGGCTCCGCGGACGGCTCCGACTGGACGACCCTGGACACCCGCGAGAAGCAGTCCTTCGCCTCCCGCCACCAGACCCGCGCATTCGGCTTCGACAACGCGACGGCGTACCGACACTACCGGCTGGAGATCACCCGCAACTCCGGTGATCCCACCACCCAGTTGGCCGAGGTGCAGTTGGCGACCGCCGACACCGCCCCGCCCGCCCCCGCCGAGATGCGCACCCAGGTCGACCGCGGCGCCTCCGGCTCCCCCACCGCCAAGGCGAACGCCGGCTTCACCGGCACCCACGCCCTGCTGTACGCGGGCACCCACAAGCCGGACGGCCGCGCGTACTCGTACAACAAGATCTTCGACGTCGACACGGCCGTCACCCGCGACACCCTGCTCTCGTACCGCATCTTCCCCTCCATGCCGGAGACCGACCTCGACTACCCGGCCACCCATGTCTCCGTCGACCTCGCCTTCACCGACGGCACCTACCTGAGCGACCTGCCCGGCGCGGTCGACCAGCACGGCGCCCGGCTGAGCCCCCAGGGCCAGGCCGCCTCCAAGACGCTGTACGTCAACCAGTGGAACCACAAGGAGTCGCGGATCGGCGCGGTCGCGGCCGGCAAGACGATCGACCGGATCCTGGTCGCGTACGACTCCCCCAAGGGCCCGGCGAAGTTCCGCGGCTGGGTGGACGACATCTCCATCGCCCCCAAGGCCCCCGAGAAGCGGCTGAAGCACGTGTCCGACTACGCCGTCACCACCCGCGGCACCAACTCCAGCGGCAGCTTCTCCCGCGGCAACAACTTCCCGGCCACCGCCGTCCCGGGCGGCTTCAACTTCTGGACGCCGGTCACCAACGCGGGCTCGACCAGCTGGCTGTACGAGTACGCCCGCGCCAACAACGCGGACAACCTCCCCACCGTCCAGGCCTTCAGCGCGAGCCATGAGCCGAGCCCCTGGATGGGCGACCGCCAGACGTTCCAGGTCATGCCCTCGGCCGCGTCCGATGTGCCCGACGCCGGCCGCACCGCCCGCGCCCTCCCCTTCCGCCACACCAACGAGACCGCCCGGCCGTGCTACTACGGCGTGACCTTCGAGAACGGCCTCAAGACGGAGATCACCCCCACCGACCACGCGGCAATCATGCGCTTCACGTACCCCGGCGACGACGCGAGCGTCATCTTCGACAACGTCACCGGGGACGGCGGGTTGACGCTGGACGCCGAGCGCGGCCTCGTCAGCGGCTACTCCGACGTCAAGAGCGGCCTCAGCACGGGGGCGGGGCGCATGTTCGTGTACGGCGTCTTCGACGCGCCCGTCAGCGCGGGCGGCAAGCTGTCCGGCGGGGCCGGCAAGGACGTCACCGGCTACTTCCGCTTCAAGCCCGGCGCGGACCGTACGGTGACGCTCCGGATCGCCACCTCCCTGATCAGCCTCGACCAGGCGAAGGCGAACCTGGACCGCGAAATCCCGGCCTCGGCTTCATTCACGCAGGTCAAGGACCGTGCGCAGACGGCTTGGGACACGATACTGGGGAGAGTCGAGGTCGAGGGCGCGACTCGCGACCAGCTCACCACGCTCTACTCCAGCCTCTACCGGCTGTACCTGTATCCCAATTCCGCTTTCGAGAACACAGGGACCGCGGCCAAGCCCCGGTACCAATACGCCAGCGCCTTCTCCAAGCCGGTCGGCGAGAACACCCCGACCCACACGGGCGCCAAGATCGTCGACGGCCAGGTCTACGTCAACAACGGTTTCTGGGACACCTACCGCACCACCTGGCCCGCGTACTCCCTCCTGACCCCGAAGCGGGCCGGGAAGATGGTCGACGGCTTCGTCCAGCAGTACAAGGACGGCGGCTGGATCGCCCGCTGGTCCTCCCCCGGCTACGCCGACCTGATGACCGGCACCAGCTCGGACGTCGCCTTCGCCGACGCCTACCTCAAGGGCGTCCCCCTCGACGCCGAGGCCGCCTACGAGGCCGCCCTGAAGAACGCCACCACCGTCCCGCCCTCCTCGGGCGTCGGCCGCAAGGGCATGGACCGCTCGCTCTTCCTCGGCTACACCACCACCGACACCCACGAGGGCCTGTCCTGGGCGCTGGAGGGCTACCTCAACGACTTCGGCCTCGCGAAGATGGGCAAGGCGCTCTACGCGAAGACCAAGAAGGCCCGTTACAAGGAGGAGTCCGACTACTTCCTGCACCGCGCCCAGAACTACGTCAAGCTCTTCGACGACAAGGCCGGCTTCTTCCAGGGCAAGAACGCGGATGGCGCGTGGCGTGTCGAGTCCGACAAGTACGACCCCCGCGTCTGGGGCTACGACTACACCGAGACCAACGGCTGGGGCTACGCCTTCACGGCCCCCCAGGACACCCGGGGCCTCGCCAACCTCTACGGCGGCCGGTCCGGGCTCGCGAAGAAGCTCGACACCTACTTCTCCACCCCGGAAACCGCCTCCCCCGACCTCGCCGGCTCCTACGGCGGCGTCATCCACGAGATGACCGAGGCCCGGGACGTCCGCATGGGCATGTACGGCCACAGCAACCAGGTCGCCCACCACGTGACGTACATGTACGACGCGGCCGGCCAGCCCTGGAAGACCCAGGCGAAGGTCCGCGAGGTCCTCTCCCGCCTCTACACCGGCAGCGAGATCGGCCAGGGCTACCACGGCGACGAGGACAACGGCGAGCAGTCCGCGTGGTACGTCTTCAGCGCGCTGGGCTTCTACCCGCTGGTGATGGGCGGCTCGGAGTACGCGGTGGGCTCCCCCTTGTTCACCAAGGCGACGGTGCACCTGGAGAACGGCCGCGACCTGGTCATCCGGGCCCCGAAGAACAGCGCGCGGAACGTCTACGTCCAGAGGTTGAGGGTCAACGGCAAGCCGTGGGGCTCGACCGCGCTGCCGCACTCGGTGCTCGCGCGCGGCGGCACGCTGGACTTCGACATGGGCGCCAAGCCCACGAAGTGGGGCACGGGGAAGGGCGCAGCGCCTACATCGATTACGACGAACGACAAGGTCCCGACCCCGCGCCGCGACGTGACGGCGCCGCCGAGCGGGGGTCCGGGCGCGGAGCTGCTGGACGACACGTCGAAGACGGAGGCGACGTTCGAGTCGGTCGACCTTCCGGTCGCGGATGGTTCGGCGCGGGTGGTCCAGTACACCCTGACCTCGCCTGCGGATCGGGCCAAGGCCCCCTCGGGGTGGGTGCTTCAGGGCTCCCGCGACGGCGAAAAGTGGACGGATGTGGACCGGCGGTCGGGCGAGTCCTTCGCCTGGGACAAGCAGACGCGGGTCTTCTCGGTGCACGCGCCGGGGTCGTATGAGCGCTACCGCCTTGTACCCGAGGGCAAGGCAACCCTGGCGGAGGTGGAGCTGCTGGGGTAGCAGCGACGCCAGTGACTGTGCGGTGAGTATCGGACCTGTCCGATACTCACCGCACCACCGAAGTCTTACTGGCTGTGCACGATCTGGATCAGGTTGCCGCAGGTGTCGTCCAACACTGCCGTGGTGACCGTCCCCATCTCCAGCGGCTCCTGGGTAAAGTGCACCCCCAGCTCGCGCAGTCGGTCGAACTCCGCGCGTACGTCGTCCACGGCGAAAGAGGCGGCCGGGATGCCGTCCTCGACCAGCGCCGTCTTGTACGGCGGCACGGCGGGATGGCCGGAGGGCTCAAGCAGCAGTTCGGTCCCGTCAGGATCCTCCGGCGAGACCACGGTCAGCCACCGGGCCGTACCCAGCGGGATGTCGTGCTTCTTCACGAAGCCCAGCACGTCGGTATAGAAGCGCAGGGCTTGCTCCTGGTCGTCGACGAAGACGCTGGTGACGTAGATCTTCATGGGGTGCCCTCCGGTGCATCGCGCTTGAGCCATCGGGTCACGATGCGCTCAAGGGGCTGGGTGTCGAGGTCGTGGAACTTGTAGCGGCCCTGGCGCCGCGAGACGACCAGACCCGCGGATTCCAGTACGGCAAGGTGCTGGCTGATCGCCTGACGGGACGATCCCAGACCGTGCTTGGTCGTAAGCCGCGTGCAGATCTCGAACAGCGTCTGGCCGTTCCGCTCCGTCAGCTCATCGAGGATCTTCCTGCGGGTCGGGTCGGCCAGCGCCTTGAAGACATCCTCCGCCATGACCCCCAGCATAGGCAAGTAACGACTTGCCTATCAAGGCGAGGCTGCCGCCCGCGTCGCCGTGCGCGCACTTGGGTCACCCAGCAGAGGTCCGTTCAGGGCGGATAATCACCTCGCTCCCCAGCGGCACGAACCCAGCGGCGAGAAAGGCGCGGAGCGATCGGGCGTTTCCCGGAGAGACAGCGGCAAACACCGGCTCGCCGGCGGGCACCAGGGTCAGGGCGTCGCGCAGGAGAGACCGCCCCAGCCCGCTGCTGCTGTTGTTGCTGCTGCCGCCGCCAGGCTCGTCGAGTTCGACGCTTAGCTCACGCCGTCCGGCCAGACCGTCCGCCAGCGTGACAAGACCACGCTCGTCTCCGTGGACGCGGACACCGGTGCGCAGTTCCCTGGCGTGACGAACCCGGGGGTGATCCTCGACATCCAGCCGCTGCGGCAAGCGAGGCGAGCCCGATGCGCCGCGCGCGACGAGTACGGCGTCGAGGGTGCCGATCCGGCCACCCTGACCCGCGAGGTAGCGCAGGAAGTCAGGGGCCAGGGATCCGCCGTAGCCATCGGGTTCCTGGGACTGGACCTCACCGGAGGAAAGGGCGGTGGCGATGACCGCGTGCCCCGTGAAGGCGACCGAGCACTCCAAGCCGCGTGGCAGAGCGGGAAGGATGGAGACCTGACCGTCTGCGGACGGGAAGCGTCCGTCGGCGGCGTTGTGGAACAGCGCCAGCAGGGGGTGAGGGGTGAGCGTGCTGTCTGCCTGGTCAAGGTCGGACATGCGTCCGACCCTACGACGCGTCAGCCGCACATGAGCATGCGCTTTGCGGTGAGTATCGGACAGCGACACGCCGTGGCGTCGGCGTGTCGCTGTCCGATACTCACCGCAAATCAGGCTTCGGCCCGTACGCGCTTCAGGCCGCCTGGACCGGCTGGAACGTGGGCACGGAAGGCGCACCGAACCAGAGGAGCCGAGCGGTGATGTCGTCCCGACGCCCGAACCACCAGGCGGCGCGCTCGGGCGACTTGAGGCTGAGGCGGTGTCGGCCGTCGGCGGTGACGACATGGGCGGTTCCGTCGCTGTAGGCGAGCCCCCAGGCGGCGATCTCACCGTCCGGGACGCCTGGGGCCACGTCGTACTGGACGGTGACGGCGAAGACGCGAGGGGCGTTGTCCAGGGCGAGCTGGCAGAGCTCTTTGTCGATGTCGTACGGGGTTTCGTTGGCCATGGAAGTCTCCCGATCAGGAGGGGAATTGGACCAGGGCGAAGCCGTGCGCTTACGGTGGCGCGACGCTGCCCGCCGAAGTGGCTTGGGTCACACCGTAGCGTGAATTATGGACTGCATCCCATGTTTGATGCGGATGGAGCCCAAGTACGCCCGTTAGGGTGACACCGCACGCCTGGACCGATCAGGGAGAGATCGCTCATGGCCCCAACCAGCCGCCCACCGACCGTGCGGCAACGGCGCCTTGGCGCCGAGCTGCGCCGACTCCGCGAACGCACGGACATGTCCGCAACCGAAGCGGGTAAGCACTTCGGCGCCAGCCAGTCGCGCATGAGCAGCATCGAGGCAGGGCGCTATGCGGTGAGCGCGGACCGGGTACGGGCGCTGGCCGGCCTGTACGACTGCGCGGATCAGGAATTGATCGAGGCATTGACCCAGATGACCGGGAGACAGACCCGGGGCTGGTGGGAGCAGGACCGGGAAGTACTGCCTGCGGGGCTGCTCGACATGGCCGAACTGGAGCATCACGCCCGCTTTGTGCGCGCGGCCACCATGGTCCACATCCCCGGGTTGCTCCAGACGAGGGACCACGCCCGCGCACTCTTCGACGCCACGGTGCCTCCGCTCCCACCGCCCGCTGTGGAACACCGCGTCTCGTTCCGCGTCAAACGGCAGGGGATCCTCTACGACAGCAAACCGACCCTGCTGACGGCGATCATTCATGAAGCCGCCCTACGGATGGGGGTGGGCGGTCCGAATGTAGCCCGGGCGCAACTTCAGCACCTCGCCGAGATGAGCGAACACGAGAACATCAAGCTCATGGTCATCCCGTTCGGCGCGGGACCCCTCCATGGCTCCGGTCACCCCATCGACTACTTCGGCGGCACGGTGCCACAACTCGACACCGTCCAGCTCGACACGGATCACGGCACCGTACTACTCGACGCGGAAGCCCACCTCATGAAGTATCGGAGCGTGCTGAACCATCTTGAGAGCTACGCGCTCAAGCCAGCAGCGTCCCGCGACCTGATCCACCACGTCATGAAGACTCTCTGAGAGGTAGCAAATCATGTCCGCCCAGGCCTGGCAGAAGTCGTCCTACAGCCAAGAGGGATCCGCTTGCCTTTACGTCGCCAGGGTGCCTGATGACTGGCACAAGTCATCGTTCAGCGCAGAAGCAGCCAACTGCCTCAATGTAGCCGCCCCCGCCCCCGAAGCCATCAAAATCCGCGAGAGCGACGACCCTGACGTAATCCTCACCACCACGCCCGCCACCCTCGGCGTCTTCATACGCGCAGCAAAATCGGGCCGCTTCGACAACCTGGTCAACTCATGAATCGCCCACCGCTGGTGAGCGGCGTGACCCCCAGCAAGCCGGAACTACTGACCATCACGGAGTTCGCCGACCGAGCCCGCTCATGGCTTACGCTAGCTGATCGGTGAGTCTTTCAGGCATCGGGCGACTGGCTACAGGGAAGAGAAGACTACCTCTTTATTCACTCATAGCTTCGTCAATTGCTGTCGCCACGGACAGTGGCGTTTGCTCATCATGCGGATCGTCCATCCCAAGAAGCGGGAGGTTAAGAAGAACCACCACATCATTCCCGAATTCACGCCGAATCACCCGGAGGCTTTGAACAATCGCAAAATATGCAGGGCTCACCTCTGCGAAGTCCTCACGGACCGCGATCTCGCTTCCTTTCCTCACAAATGGCCGATACGGAGGAATTACCACCCATGAAGGCATCCCATCCCCCGTTTCATTCGGCAGGATCTGAGCCTCGTCGCGTGTTGGTCGCCCGCCATAGCGCTCAAAAGCCCAGACGCCGGCCATTACGACAATATCGGCCTCCACTGACGCAGCTCTGGCCTCGACCACGTCCACGCCATCCCGCGCCCGGAAGACATTAGTCCACGATTCCACAGTCTGCGAATCATTCGCCGCCATATAAATTTTCATATCAATTAATACTAGGGGTCGGATTGCGAAGATTGATATCGACAGCGACCTTAGTTCCACTAGTCGAGGTAAAGGTGGCAACCTCACCCAACAGTTGAATTTCTTCAAATGGATTCGATTCCATAAAAAAGATCGCCCAAATCAGCGAACGATCAGGAGCCAAGCGAGCAACGAATCCCTCTGAGCCGTACGAACCATCGCCACCCCAGAGGCCCCCCTGCCCCAGTTCCACCGAGATCAGCCCGTCGACCGAAGACGTCCAATCCGGCCCTCTCGCCAGCATGTCACTCACATCAAAGGGTGCGAGCACCTTCCATCCACCTGGTGCATCGGAAGCGAGAACGACATCGTAGGAATGTCCATCGGCGAAGTAAAGTGCGTCCCGGATCGGCAGCCGAAATTCCGTCCACAGGCGTTGGATTTGACTCATCCTTCCCCTTTGCACTTTTTGTTGCGCGCGTGCTTCGGCCTTTCCCGCAACCCCGTCAAGGGGACCGGCTCCCCCGGTTCATTTCTATTTCTTGCCGAATTCATGCGTCTGGCAATTTGCTGGGCCCACGTCCGTCCGGTAGTCCACGGCATCGCACAAGACCTCTAAGAGGCAGAAGACGTGCCGCCTAGGACTGGCAAAAGTCATCGTTCAGCGCCGAAGCGGCCAACCGCCTCTACGTCGCCGCCCCGCCCCCGGCGCCATTCAAAATCCGCCAGAGCGACGACCCCGACGTCATCCTCGCCGCCACGCCCGCCACCCTCGACGTCTTCATACACGCCGCCAGACAGGCCAGCCCGATCACCTCACCGTGACGACTGCAAGGAAAGCCGTCCGAAACGCCTGATTTACTTCATGGAAGCCTCGGGATCAGCGCCAGCCATGCATTGAGGTCTTCTCTCAGCGAACCCTCCTCCAGACACCCCACGACTTTCTTCAAGGGCCTCAGGATGTTCTTGACGCGGCGAAGAAATAGTATCTCGGGAACCGGAAGCCGGTCCCAGCCGTCAGCTCTTCGCGAGACCTCATCGCGCTCGCATCCGATCTTCTCGACCGAGTACAGCACGAGGGCTCTGGGATCCCTTGCAGAGCACGGCTCGCCAGGACCGAAGTTCTCGATCATGTACGAGCGAGAAAGTACTTCCTCGCCCGCCGCGTCAAGTTCATTGACGCCGCCTTCGCTGAACTTAAGGCGGGCAGCCTGCACGGCGAGGTCTCCCCATCGGATGCGCTGACCGTCGGGGAGACTTCGGTTCTGCATCCTCCCGACGCAAAAGTCGCGCATCGCCGACCAAGATTGTGCAGTGAGGTAGGGCCTCGACGCCTCCGAGAGGAACGCTTCCACGTCTTCAAGAGACATTCGCGAAATTGCGCCGGACTCCAGAACCTGCCTGTCTTTCATTTTACCTCTATGGGGCGTAGTGAGTTATTCCCGAATCATCAAAATTGATTCCTGCCCGCGCGAAAGCGTCCCTGCCTATCTGGAGACTTTGATTAGAGGGGCGATAGTGCCCGCTATCATTGTCCAGGAACAGCCCAAAGTAATTCCCGTCAAATCCTGCCACCTCCGCCTGTCCTGCCGCAAGGACGTCATCACCACCGGTCAGAACCGGGTGTTTGAGTTCCCCTACGCCTGGGATGTCCTTAGGCATAACAACAAGTTCGCCATTCGTGTTGACTGCCCACTTGATCTTGCCAGAGTTGAGCACGTCGCCGAACTCGGCATCACCCGGTTTGACTGGCTTGACCCCCGCGCGTTCGGCAGCCGCAAGTTCGTCGGCCAGATCTTCGGGGAACTGATTCCGATATGGGGATAGGCCCAGCGGGTCGACCCGGATATGAGGGTTGTGGACGTAGGCCAGCGGGTTGGGGGCGGGGCTGAGCCCGAGGGGGTCCGGCGTGAGGTAGCGGGCCGTGGTGGGGTCGTAGTAGCGGTGGTGGTTGTAGTGGAGGCCGGTTTCCGGGTCGTAGTACTGGCCCGGGAAGCGGAGGGGTGTGTAGGTGCTGCTGTCGGCGGCCCAGGTGGTGGTGCCCCAGAGGGTAGTGCGGGTGTGCCAGGCGATGTCGCCCGACTCGTCGATGAGTTCGGTGGGCGTGCCGACCAAGTCGGTGACGATGGCGAAGAAGCGCTGGTCTATCTCGCGCTGGGTGGTGGCCTCGGTGATGCGCTCCGTCTGGGAGATCGGGTGCAGGCCCTGGTGGTCCCACGTCAGGGTGACCGGGTGAGCGAGGTCGGGTGCAGTGGTGGTCTGTTCAATGAGTGTGGAACCGTCCCACGTGAAGTCCACCTGCTCGACCACCGTCTCGCCATCCGCCGCGAGGCGCTGCTTCGCGGTGCGGCGGCCGAAGGGGTCGTACAGGTAGCGCCACACCGTGCCGTCGGGGGTGGTGACCGAGGTGAGGCGGTCTTCGGCGTCCCAGGTGTAGTGCCAGGTGTCGGGCTTCTTCGACAGGCGGGTTTTCTGGCGGAGGGTGAGGCGGCCCGCCTCGTCGTGTTCGTAGCGGGTGTTACCCGCGCGGGTGATGCGCGTGCCGGTGTAGGCGCGGGCGCCGGTGGCTTCCTGGGCGGGGTGTTCGGTGGGCCAGGAGGCTTGGGTCTGGTTTCCCGCCTCGTCGTACGCGTACCTCTCGGTCCAGTCCTGTGCCCTGACCGTCGTGACGCGGCCCCCCGCGTCGAGATCGAAGGTGCGGCGGCCGGAGAGCTGGTCGTCGATCGCGGTGACGTAGCCGTCGGCGCGGTACGTGTATGTCCGGTGGTGGATCGTGTCGGCGGCTGGTCCGGCCAGCGACTGTTCGGTGAGGCGGCCCACCGGGTCCCAGATCTGGGACAGGGTTAACTCGTCCCCGATGCGCCGGGTGACCTCGCGGCCTGCCGCGTCGTGGTCGAAGGCGACGGTGTGGCCGGAGGCCGTGAGGGTGGTGCGGTTGCCTGCCGCGTCGTAGGCGTAGGTCGTGGTTGCGCCACTCGGCGTGGTGCGGCGGGTGCGGCGGCCCAAGGCGTCGTAGGTGTGGGTCACGACCCGGCCGTTGACCATTTCCGCCTTGATCCGGCCCAGCCGGTCGCGCTGGTAGACCACTTCGGCACCCGGGCCGGTGGCCTGCATGAGGCGGCCTGCGGGATCGTACGTGTAGTGGGTGACGCGGTCTTCGACGCTCTTGCTGGTGATGCGGCCCGCCGCGTCGTGCTCGAAGCGGACCGTCTGGCCGGCCGGATTGGTGTGGGCCGTGAGGCGGTCCGCCGCGTCGTGGGTGTACGTGAGCGTGCGGTTGTCGAAGTCCGTCTCCGCCACCAGGCGGCCCGCCGGGTCGTAGGTGTATGACCAGGTGAGACCCTGGGGGTTAAGCACCTGGGTGAGGCGCAGCTGCGCGTCGTGCGTGAATTCGTAGCGCACACCGTCCGGGCCGGTGCGGGCGGCCAGCAGGTCGAAGTGGGTGTACTCGTACGAGGTCACCCCGCCCGCCGCGTCGACGCTCCGCGTGCAGTTGCCCTCGCCGTCGTACGTCCAGGTTTCCGTCGTCCCGTCCGGGTTGGTGCGGGCGGCGAGCTTGCCCTCCACGGTCCAGCGAAGGTGTGTGGCGTGGCCCAACGGATCCGTGAGCACAATCGGGCGACCGAAGGCGTCGCGCTCGTAGCGGGTGTTCGCTCCCAGCGGGTCCGTGATTTCGACCGGCAAGCCCGCCGCGTCGCAGCGAACGCGCGTGGTTTCTCCGAGCGCGTTGGTGACGGCGGTCAGGTGGCCGTGGTCGTCATACGTGTAGCGGGTCGTGTGTCCGGCAGGGTCCGTGACGCTCGTCCGGTGGCCCGCCTCGTCATAGGTCTGGCGCCACGTCGCGCCGTCCGGGCCGGTCACGGACACGGGGAGGCCCAGCGCGTTGTACGTGGCGGTGGACTCGTGGCCGTCCGGGCCCGTGATCCGCGTGAGGTGTCCGGCCTCGTCGTAGCCGTAGGCCGTGGTGTGGCCGAGCGGATCCGTCCTGGTCAGGGGATGGTCGTGGCGGTCGTAGGTGGTGCGGGTGGTGTGGCCCAGCGGGTCGGTGACGGCGACGATCTGGCAGGCGTCGTCGACCAGGTAGCGGGTGGCATGGCCGTCAGGTGTCGTGACAGTGGTGACGCGGTGGCCGGTGGCCTGGTCGATGCCGTCGTAGTCGAGGCGCAGGGATATGTGGCCCGCCTCGCCGCCTTGCGCGATGCAGCGGTCGCGGTTGTCGTAGACGTAGTCGTACCGGCGCTGGTTGGTGTCGGTCCAGGCGATGACCCGGCGCTCGTCGTCGTATTCGAACCGCAGCGGTAAGCCGCTGGAGTTGATGACCTCGGTGAGGTTTCCGTCGGTATAGCCGTAGCGGAGCAGTTCCTGATCCGAGCCGTCAGGCGCCGCCCCTACCAGGTGCAGGGCGGTGACCCGGCCATCGGCGGTGGTCAGCTTCAGGTGGTAGCCAGCCGAGTGGACGATACCGAGAGGTGTGCCGTCCGGGTCGTATTCGAAGGTGATGACGTTGCCGGAGCGGTCGGATATCTGCTCCAGCCGCGCGGTCCCGTCGCCCCCGCCGTCCGGGCCGGTGAAGTAGAGAATGTGGCCGGCGGTGGGGTCGGTGACGGTGTAGTGGCCGTGCTCGTCACGCTCGAGCGGCCAGCGAGGGCCCGTGTCGGGGAGGGTCGGCAAGCCGGGGGCAGGATGCGGGTAACACAGCATCATGCCGTCCTCCGTCAGGAAGACGACACCTTCCGCGTCGATCTCGAGCCGCTGGTCGGCCGTGCTCGACCATGACGGGCCGAACCAGCGACCTTCCGTGTATCCCGATTCCACGCGGCGAGTGAAGACAAGCGGCAGCACTCCGGGCAGAACCACGTCCGTCTGCGGCAGGAACATCTTTCCCGTCGCCAGATCGATCGGGTCCGTGTGGCCGCTTTCCTTCTCCTTGCGGCCGAAGGCTTTCTTTCCCCACTTCTTCAACGAGTCGCGGATCCTGCCGCGCGGCCGGGCGTATTTGCCCGCCGTGGCCCCCTTGCGCGCCGCACCGATCCCCTTGGCGCCCACCACTTCGGGGAGGAATCTGCCCGCGCCCTCGGCGGGGTCTTTGGCGAACCCCTCCAGCATCTGCTTGCCCGCGCCGAAGGGGTCGTTGGCCACCGTGACCAGGCCCGCCGCCGTGTTGTTCAGGCCGGTGGCGTACTCGGCCGGGTGCGTGATGTTGTACGGATCCAGCGGGTTCAGGCTGCGCGCGAAACCGACGAACCCCGCACCAGCCTTGAACACACCCGCCGTGAAGTGCGTGGCGTCCAGCTTCAGGCCGGTCAGGCCGTCGTCGGCCTGGTCGAAGTACGACGGCTTGGGCGGGGCCGCGTCGCGCGCGGCTTTGACGGCGGTGCGGGCGGTGTCCGCCGCCTCGTTGCGCTGGCGGCGGGCCTCGTCGAGTTTCTGCTGCGCCAGTTTGGCCTTGCCCGGGCCCGGGTCGTGGAACTCGCCCGGTTTGCAGGCGTCCTTGCCGTCCTCGATGGCGGCGTTGTACGCGTCGACCTGCTTGTTGTAGGCGGTTCTCGCGTCGTTTGAGGCCTTCTTCGCGGCCTTGTAGTCGTCGATCGCCTCCTGCGCCTGGGTCTGGGCCCACTCGACCGTGCCCGCGAAGGTGTCCATCGCGGTGGCGGCCTTCTCGCACGCGTCGGCGGCCTTGTACCACTTCTTCGGCTCGACGGCCACCTCCTCACGGAACGCGTCCGCCGCCTTGCCCTTCCAGTGGGCCGAGTCAAGCCGCTTCAGACCGTCGCCGACGTCGTTGAACGCCTTCTTGAAGTCCCGCAGGTGCGAGGCGGTGGACCGGATCTTGCTCGCGCTGCCGTAGATGAGCTTCTTCGGGTCCTCGGTCTCGTCCAACTGCATCTCGGCGACATCCGCGCCCAGCGCGTTCGCCGCCGAGCGGGACTTGTCGCGGAGCCAGTCCGCCCCGCTCTCCCAGCCGACCTTGTCCAGGCCCTCCGCGAGCTTGTTGCCGCCCGCCTCGACGACGTCCCCGAGCGCCTCTACGCCGTCCTCGACCTTGTCCTCGATGACATCGGGGACGAAATCACCAAACCCCATCAGCCCGCGCCCCCGTCCTGTCCGTCACCCCGCTGCTCGGGCGGCAGGGCGTACTCGGCGATGGCGCTCTTGTGGGAGATCTTGTCGCCGGTGGCCTGCCAGGTGGCCTTGATCTCCTCGCTCGCCTTGTCGTACGACTCCTTGCTGTAGTCCGGGCGCCAGGCCGAGTAGATCTCCCCCCAGTCCTTCTGGGTGACCTCCTCTTCGCTCAGATGCGGGTTGCCGGTCAACGAGTTGGCCACCACCTTGTAGGTGCCCTCGATGTACCGGTCCTCCTCCCACTGCATCCCCGCGGCCAGACCGACCTTCTTCGCCAGCTTGTTCGCGTCCTGGATCAGGCCGCGCACCCCCCACTCCCAGCGCTCGCAGAAGTCCTCGAAGTCCTTGGCGAGCCCGTTGTGTCCCGCCTCCATCGAGGTCAGCGACAACTCCTCGAACCCGGCCCCCATCACCGCGTCCGTCGCCGTCCCGATGTCCTTCAACTCGCTGATCGCCGCTCGCAGGCCCTTGGTGATGTCCTGTAACGCTTCCTTGTCCAGCTTCAGGTCCGGGTCCTTGTCGCCGCTCATCGAGCGTCCCCCTCCAGTCGCCGGGGCAGGGCGCTACCGGGGATCGGTCTTGACCCGGCTACACGCGTAGCGCTCCAGCGGCGCCTGATCCGTCGTAGCGCGATCTGCCCAGGCAGACTCATCACGCGGCGTTACCCTCCCCGGTCGAACTCCCTTGGTGCGCAAGAGTATTCGATGGTCAACGCAGTGTCACCGCCATTTGGGCGCGTGTCGCCAGAGCCTGACCCGGGGAGCCGGGGAGCCGGGAGAGGCCCCGGTCAGCGTTCATCCGGCGCCGCGTGGGCCAGCCAACGCGCGATGGCCTCCCTCGTCTCCCGTGGAATCGAGCCGCTGTCGGTCATGCGGGCCCCCATCTCCCGCAGGGACCGGATTCGGTGCGGATTCCGCAGGCAGACGACATCCGTCCACTTCTCTCCCTGCGATCCCCGGACAATGACGTTGCCGTCGAGCGACAGCATCACGAATTCAGGGTGGCCCCACCCGCACCCCGTCACCTGGGCCGCGGCGCCGGCCCCGGCAAGGTCCCATTCGGCCCGCAGCGCCACCCGCGCCCACCATGAGGCGCCATGCTCGGATTCCGGCCCTGCCGACGCGCACAGGAACTGCGGATCCTCCCGCGAGAACAGTCCCTGGTCCGCGGCCAGCATGTACCACTCGTGGTTGAATCTCTCCCGAAAGTCCGGCGCGTCGGATTCCACACTCGCGGCCCACTCTTCTCCTTCAGCCGCCGCCGAATTCGCGAAGGCCGCCAGGCGCGGCGGAATGAGTGGGGCGGATGGCTCCACCATGCCCAGGTATGTCAGGCCCGCTGCGGCCAGTCCTTTTACCAGTTCTGCTTCCTGCATGAAGTCCTCTGAGCTCTGATCACGGGTGACGCTAGTTGGTCGGCGGCCTCTTCGCCCAAGGGTAGGGAATGATCTGGTCATAGTTGTGTGATCCATCCTTGCGCCTGCCGAGATAGGCGATGTTGCCGTCCCTGTCGACCATGACCCGCAACTGGCTGGACGGATCCCCGTTGTCGTAGATGGGAGAGTCCACCCATCGATGTCCGGCGCGGACATTTCCGCGGTTCTCATAGAAGTCAGGCACTCGATCGTGGGCAGGGCCCGTCATGCGTTGCGGGTAGTTGGGGTTGTTCATGAGATCGTTCACCAGGTCGTGGACGTCCTGGGGCGTTTCGTGCCACGCCTTGCGGTCGGCGTTCCCCGCGACGCGCCGCTCGATCGCCTCCGGTGAATAGTTCTCGTCCGGCACCCAATTGCTCGGAGGGACTTCGCCCTCGGGGTAATCCGGCGCGAGGCCCAGCGGATCGGCCCAGGTGTGGGGGTTGTGGATGTAGGTGCTGGGGTTGGGCGCGGGAGCCAGCCCGAGGGGGTCGGGGGTGAGGTAGCGGGCGGTGGCGGGGTCGTAGTAGCGGTGGACGTTGTAGTGGAGGCCGGTTTCCGGGTCGTAGTACTGGCCGGGGAAGCGGAGCGGCGTGTAGGCCGTGCTGGTGGCGGCCCAGGTGGTGGTGCCCCACAGGGTGGTGCGGGTGCGCCAGGCGATGTCGCCGGACTCGTCCACCAGTTCCGTGGGGGTGCCGACCAGGTCGGTGACGATGGCGAAGAAGCGCTGGTCGATCTCGCGCTGGGTGGTGGCGTCGGTGATGCGTTCGGTCTGGGCCAGGGGGTGGAGGCCCTGGTGGTCCCAGGTGAGGGTGATGGGATGGGAGAGACCGGCCGTGGTCGTGGTCTGTTCCGCCAGGGTGGCGCCGTCCCAGGTGAAGTCCACCTGCTCGACCACCGTCTCGCCGTCAGCCGTGAGGCGCTGCTTCGCGGTGCGGCGGCCGCAGGGGTCGTAGAGGTAGCGCCACACCGTGCCGTCGGGGGTGGTGACGGACGTGAGGCGGTCCTCGGCGTCCCAGGTGTAACGCCAGGTGTCCGGCTTCTTCGACAGGCGGGCCTTCTGGCGGAGGGTGAGGCGTCCCGCGTCGTCGTACTCGTAGCGGATGCCGCCCGCGCGGGTGATGCGGGTGCCGGTGTAGGTACGGGTGCCGGTCGCTTCGGTGCCGGGGTGTTTGCCGGGCCAGGCGGCGTGGGTCTGGTTGCCCGCCTCGTCGTAGGCGTAGGTCTCGGTCCAGCCCCGCGCCCGGACCGTGGTGACGCGGCCGGCCGGGTCCAGGTCGAAGGTGCGGCGGCCGGTGCGCAGGTCGTCGATGGCGGTGAGGTAGCCGTCGGCGCGGTAGGTGTAAGCCCGGTGCTGGAGTGTGTCGGCGGCCGGGCCGGTCAGGGTCTGGTCGGTGAGACGTCCGGCGGGGTCCCAGATCTGGGTGAAGGAGAGGGCGCTGCCCAGCCGGCGGGCGGTTTCACGGCCTGCGGCGTCGTGCTCGAACTCAATTCTGTGGCCGGAAGCGGTCAGGGCGGTGCGGTTACCCGCCGCGTCGTAGGTGTAGGTGGTGGTCGCGCCGCTGGGGGTGATGCGGCGGATACGGCGGCCCAGGGCGTCGTAGCGGTGTGTCATCACACGGCCGGCCACCATCTCGGACTTCACCCGGCCCATCCGGTCCCGCTGGAGGATCACCTCCGCGTCCGGTCCGGCGGCCGAGATCAGCCGCCCGGCCGTGTCGTAGTCGTAGGTGGTGGTCCGCCCGGCGGCGTCCTTGGTGGTGATCCGGCCGAGCACATCGCGCTCGTAGACGACGGTCCGGCCCATCGGGGTGGTGCGGGCGACCAGTCGGCCTGCCGCGTCGTGTGCGTAGCGGATCGTGCGGTCGTGGAAGTCGGTCTCCGCAATCAGCCGGCCCGCCGGGTCGTACTCATAGCGCCAGGTGAACCCCTGCGGGTTGGTGACCTTGGTCAGGCGCAGCTCGGCGTCGTGCTCGAACTCGTGGCGTGCTCCGTCCGGGCCGGTCTCGGCGGTGAGGAGGTCGAAGTGGGTGTACTCGTACGCCGTCACCCCACCCATCGCGTCCACGTGGTGGGTGCAGTTGCCCTCCCCGTCGTACGTCCAGGTCTCCTGCGCACCGTCCGGGCCGGTGCGGCGCAGCAACTTGCCTTCGATGGACCACTCCAGGCGGGTCGTCGCGCCCAGCGGGTCGACGATGACGACGGGGCGGCCGAAGGCGTCGCGCCGGTAGGTGGTGACCGCGCCGAGGGGGTCGGTGATCTCGACGGGCAGGCCGGCCGCGTCGCAGCGCACGCGGGTCGTCTCGCCCAGGGCGTTGGTGGTCGAGGTCAGGCGGCCCTGGTCGTCGTAGGTGTAGCGGGTCGTGGCCCCGGCGGGGTCGGTCACGGCGGTGCGGTTGCCGCGCTCGTCGTACTCCTGGGTCCAGGTCACGCCGTCCACGTCGGTGATCGTCGCCGGCAGGCCCAGCGCGTTGTGGGTGGCGTGTGACTCCTTGCCGTCGGGTCGGGTGAAGGACACCAGGTGGCCGGACTCGTCGTAACGGCATTCCGTGCGATGGCCGAGAGCGTCGGTGTGCGCGAGCACCCTGCCGTGGCGGTCGTACTCGGTGCGGGAGTACGCGCCCAGCGGGTCGATCTCGCCGACCACCTGGCAGGCGTCGTCGATCAGGTACTTGGCGGTGTGGCCGGAGGCGGTGGTGACGGCGGTGATCCGGTGGCCGGTGCGCTGGTCGACGCCGTGGTAGTCGATCCGGATGGAGGCGTGGCCTTCGGTGCCGCCCTCGGCGACACAGCGGTCGCGGTTGTCGTAGACGTAGTCGTAGCGGCGGTCGTTGGTGTCCGTCCAGGCGATGACCCGGCGCTCGTCGTCGTACTCGAACCGCAGCGGGAGGCCGGAGGAGTTGACGACCTCGGTGAGGTTGCCGTCGGTGTAGCCGTAGCGCAGCAACGTGACGTCCGAGCCGTCGGGCGCGCCACCGGCCAGGTGGAGTGCGGTGATCCGGCCGCCCTCGGTGGTCAGCTTCAGGTGGTAGCCCGCCGAGTGGACGATCGCGGTCGGGGTGCCGTCGAAGGCGTAGTGGAAGACGATCCGGTTGCCGTTGCGGTCGTGGATCTCCTCGATCGGCGCGATCCCGTCCAGCCCCTCGCACGGGGCGGTGAAGCGGTAGGTGTGACCGGTGTCGGGGTCGGTGACCGTGTAGTCCCCGTCGGCGGTGCGCTCCAGCGGCCACCGCGCCACCCCCGCCTTGGGCAGGGTGGGCAGGTCGGGCGCGGGGTGCGGATAGTCCAGCAGCCGCCCGTCCTCGCACACGAAGACCACGCCCTCCGGGCCGATCTCCAGATGCTGGTCGGCCGTGCTCGACCAGGACGGACCGAACCACCGCCCCACCCGGTAGCCCGACTCCACCCGCCGCCGGAACACCAACGGCAGCACACCCGGCAGCGTCACATCCGTCTGCGGCAGGAACATCCGGCCCGTGGCGAAGTCGATCGGGTCCGACCCCTTGGTTGTCTTCCCACCGTCCGGCCTGGCCCGCTCGGCCGGCCCTGCCTCATCGAGGAGGCCGCGGCCGGGCGGCTTGATCTCCGCCGCACGCCGGCCGAGAGTGGCGACCTTCTTGACACCGCCCAGACCCTTGGTGCCGATCAGCTCCGGCACCAGCCGCCCGAGCCCCTCCCCGGGATCCTTCTTGAAGGTGTCCCACATGTCGCCCAACGTCCCCCACGGGTCGTTGGCCATCCGCACCAGACCGGCCGCCGTGCTGTTCAAGCTGGTGACGTACTCCGCGGGGTGGGTGATGTTGTACGGGTCCAGCGGATTGAGCTGCCGGGCGAAGTTCGCGATACCCGCCGTGCCCTTGACGATGCCGCCGACGAAATGCGAGGCGTCCAGGTTCAGGCCCGTCAGCCCGTCCGCCAACTGCTTGGCATACGACGGCTTGGCCGGGGCCTTGTCCCGCGCCGACTCCACCGCCGCCTTCGCGGTCGTATGCGCCTCGTTCCGCTGCCGCCGCGCCTCGCCCAGGATCTCCCGGGCAGCGTCGCGGTCCGCGGTCCCCGGATCGTGGAACTCCCCCGGCTTCTGGGGCAGCGAGGACGGATCCCGCTGATCGGCCGGCTTGGCGTTGTACGCGTCCACCGCCGTGTTGTACGCCGACACCTTGTCGTTGTGCGCCGACCGGGCGTCGTCCGACGCCTTCTTGCCCTTCTTATAGCGAGCGATCGCGTCCTCGGCCTGCTTCTGCGCCCACTCCACCGTCCCCGCGAAGTTGTCCAGCGCGCCGGCCGCCTTCTCACACGCGTCCGCCGCCGTGAACCACTTCTTCGGCTCGACCGACACGCTCTCCCGGAACCTGTCCGCCGCCTCACCCTTCAGATGACCCGCGTCCAGGCCCTGCAACCCCTTGCCGACATCATTGAACGCGTTCTTGAAGTCGCGCAGATGGCTCGCGGTGGTACGCAACTTGTCCGGGCTGCCGTGCACCAGCTTCTTCGGGTCCTCGGTCTCCCCGAGCTGCATCTCGTCGACATCCGCGCCCAGCGCGTTCGCCACCGAGTCGGACTTGTCCCGCACCCAGTCGGCGCCGCTCTCCCAGCCGATGTCATCCAGCCGGTCCGCGGTCCAGTCCCCGACATCGTCGACGACCTCACCCAGGTCCTCGACCCGGTCCTCGACCCAGTCCTCCACCGAGTCCGGAATGAAATCCCCAAGCCCCATAAACGCCTATCCCCCGATCAGCGGTCGTACGAGCCTTATGTGCCAGGCCCTCGTGAGAGGGTACGGTCACGCACCGCCACCGTGCCCGTGCGGAACGCCCGTTGTTGCGAACTCGGCACAAACCAGGCCCCTCCGCGGCACTGATCGCGGGTGCGGTATGCGCTCTGTTACCTTCCTTCCTCTGCCATGAAAAACATGGCGCAGTGGTGGAGGAAGGCAGTATGGGGGACACAGGACTGTCTGAGCGTTGGCAGGCGTATTACGACGCGGCGGGCGGAGCGGATATCGGCGGCAAAGCCGTCCAAACCAGGCTGGCCAGTGCGGACGGCGATAAAGGTGGCGATAAGGGTGGCGACGGCGATGTGAAATCGTCGAAGGGGCCCTGGAATACCGCGTCGACCGCGCTGGACGATCTGCGCCGCAATGCCGCGACCGCGCTGGGTGACCTTCGGCACGGCCAGCAGGGTGCGGGGGTCGGCGGCAAGGGCGTCGAGGGGCTGGAGAGCACGGCCATGCAGCAGCGGGTCTTCAACTCCTGGGAGGCCCGGCTGGAGGTCGTGCGTGACGAGTGCGGCGAGCTCATGGGCAAGCTGAAAAAGGCGGGCAATGATCTCGCCAACCAGGACGAGGTCATAGAAGCGCTCTTCAAGGCGCAGGATACGAAGCCGATACCCCCGCCGGGTGGCCCGTCGGGGAGCTGGTGATCCGCGCCGTGGTTACCTTCGCACAGTTGAAGGCGCTCGACCCCGCCCAGTTCGAGGAGGCGGCGGACGGCTGGCACAAGGTCAGCAGCAGCGCGAGCGC